>NZ_JBEZFH010000101.1:11674-24639 GCF_040649355.1 Sphaerisporangium sp. NPDC049002
CGGCTGCGCCGCCAGCTTCACGGAGTAGGTCGCCGTGCTGCCCGCCGTGACGGTCACCGCGGTGGGGCTGACCACCAGGGACTGGGTCGTGCCGCCGCCACCCTGGACGGACGCGGTCACCGCGACCGAGGCGAGACCGGCGGAGGCGACCGTGATGGCCCGCGTGCCGTTGGCGCTGCTGGCGTTCGCCGCGGCCGACAGCGTCACGTTCTGCGCGGTGTTCCAGTTCGCGGAGGTGAACGTCAGGCTCGCGCCACCGCTCACCGTGATCCCGGAGTTACCGGTGCCGGCGGTCGAGGTCACCGTCACGTTGCTCGCCGGCTGCGCCGCCAGCTTCACGGAGTAGGTCGCCGTGCTGCCCGCCGTGACGGTCACCGCGGTGGGGCTGACCACCAGGGACTGGGTCGTGCCGCCCCCGCCGTTACAGGTCACACCGTTGATCGCAAAGCTGGTCGGGTTGGTGTTGGTGCCGCTGAACGTGCCGTTGAACCCGATGCTCCACGAGGCTCCGGTCGCCTGGCTGCCGTTGTACGAGAGGCTCTTCGCGGTGACGTTCGCGCCGGACTGTGACCAGTCGGCGGTCCAGCCCTGGCTCACCTGCTGGTTGCCCGGGAAGGCGAAGGTCAGCGTCCAGTTGGTCAGGGGGTCGCCCAGGTTCTTGATCGTGACGTTTCCGCCGAACCCGTTGCCGCCTTCCCAGGCCTTCTCATAGGTGACCTGACAGGCGACGGCGGCGCTGGCCGAAGTCGGGCTGACGACGAGCCCGATGGCGGTGAGCAGCAACGCTGCCACCGCCGTCACGGCTCTGCGCCAGGAACTCTTGTGGGGTCCCATTGTCTGTTCGTCTCCCTTATGAAACTTGATGGGTCCGCCGCCTTCTTGAGACGGCCAAGCAGCGCCCAGCTCGACATGCGGCGGTGGGAGCGCTCCCATGGTGTGGTTGTTTCGGGAGGATGTACAGCAGATTGCGCGCGGCGACGGCCCGACGGCAAGCCCTCGCCCGCCGCTCGGCACCCGGCCCCTCGTTGGCCTTGGCAAACGCGCCGGGCGGCCCCATAGATCGCCGCGCAGTCCGATGAAACATTCATTTGGAGGGCCGGGGGCCGTGGGCGACTTCCCACCGGCGCGGTCGCGCCGGGGCCGACAAGGGACGAGACTGGTCGGTGCCGCGCGCACGGCGGCACATCGAGCACAGGCTGAGGCGGAGGCGGCATGACGACGGCCCGCGTTGAACCGCCGAGGACGGCCCGGCCGGGACGCCGGCCGGAGCTTGACGCGATCCGCGCCCTGGTGGTGGTCGGGCTGGTGTTCTTCCACTCGGCGCTGGTGTTCGACGCGGGCGACGACTACTACGTGAAGAACGCCGAGACCACCAGCGCGACCATGATCGCCACCGGGCTCGGCGTGATCTGGGCGATGCCGATGATGTTCCTCATCGCCGGTCTCAGCTCGTGGCACTCGCTACGCCGGCGCGGCCCCGCCGGGTTCGCCGCCGAGCGGCTGCGGCGGCTCGGCGTGCCGCTGGTGTTCGCCACGCTCACGATCATCCCGGTGCCGCAGTGGCTGCGGTCACGCGCCGACCCCGGGTACCACGAGTCGTACCCGCGGTTCCTGGTGCGGTTCTTCGACGTGCGCCTGGAGCCGTCCGAGTTTCCCTTCGTCCTGCGGGGCACGTACTTCGAGTTCGGCCATCTGTGGTTCGTGGTGCTGCTGCTGGTGTTCTCGCTGCTGCTGGCGCCCCTGGTCGGCCGGCTTCCCCGCGGCCTCGGCGGCCGGGTCCGAGAGTCGGCGGCCACGGCCGTAAGACGGCGCGGCGTGGTGCTGCTCGCGGCCGTCCCGGTCGCGATGGTCAGCGCGCTGCTGGGCCTGGAGCAGGCGTACGCCGCGTGGAGCCGCTGGGCGTATCTGCTGTTCTTCCTGTACGGGTTCGCGCTCGCCTCCGACGAGCGGTTCCGGGCGGCGATGCGCCGGGACGCCCCGCCGGCAGCCGCGATCGGCGTGGTCCTGTTCATGATCGGCCTGCCGGAGTTCATGGCCGCCGGTGGCGATCCCCTCACCGACATGAACGGGCTCGCCGTCGGCGCCCGCGCGGTGTACGGGGCGGCGGGGTGGTGCTGGCTGGTGGCGATCCTCGGGCTCCTCGACCGCCGCCGCCCGGCGCCCGCGTCCGTACAGCGGGACGCCCAGGTACCCACGGCCGTACAGCAGGACGCCCAGGTACCCGCGGCCGTCCAGCGGGACACCCAGGTACCCGCGCCCGTACCGCAGGACGCACCGGCGCCCGTGCAGGACCGGCCCGACGGCCTGGGCCGGCGGGTGTACGGCTACCTGTCCGCCGCCGTGCTGCCGCTGTACATCCTGCACCAGCCGATCCTCGTCGCCGTCGCGTACGGCGTGGTCGGCTGGCACGCGCCGATCGCGGTCAAGTACGCCGCGATCGTGGTGGCGACGCTCACCCTGACGCTGGCCGCGTACGACCTGCTGGTGCGGCGCACGCGGGTGACCCGGTTCCTGTTCGGGATGCGCGCGCGTGCGTGAGACGTGCCCGCCCGTGCCTCGCGGCGCGGACGGGCAGGCTCGTTACGGCGTGAGGTTGTTCAGGCGCACCTTGACGAGGGTGGTGACGGTCGGGCCGGCCTCCCAGCTTCCGTCGAGCGCGGTGATGGTGACGTTGCCCGCGTCGAGCAGGGTGCGGTCGGCGTCGGTGACGGGATCCGGGCCGGTCGCCGGCAGGGGCAGGATCCGGTAGCACGTGGCGCAGACGTCGGTGGCGAGCGCGTAGGTGGTCGAGACCGGCAGCGACGTGCCGAGCTTGGCGAACTTGACCTGGCCGTTCGGCGTGACCGGGTAGTTCACGTTCAGCGCGGTGTGGTCGGGGAGGATCTTGCCGTTGTACGACGACGTCGAGGCGAGCCTGTTCACGACCTTGACGGCGAAGTCGATGGACTGCGGGGTGCTCGGGAACGAGTTCGAGGGGCCCCTGGCGGTGCTGAAGGCGATGGCGGGGACGCCGCCCGCGAGGGCGGTGACGGCCGCGCCGACCGTGCCGGAGTGGTTGACGAGCGCGGCGACGTTCTCACCCGCGTTGGGCCCGGAGATCACCAGGTCGGGCGGGTTGCTCGCGAACAGCATGCGCACCCCGAAGGCGACCGCGTCACCCGGGCTTCCCGCGATGGACCAGACCCCGGGGGACCTCTCCACCGCCTCAAGGGTGCTGCCGAACTTGATGTTGAGCCCGGTGCCGACCGCGCTCGCGTCGGTGAGCGGGGCGACGATCGTCACCTGGTGGCCGGCGGCGATCAGGGCCTGACGGAGGCTCAGGGTGGACGCGGAACTGTAGCCGTCGTCGTTGGTGAGCAGGATCCGCAGCGAGGGCTGGGTCGTCGCCTGCGCGGGAGCGACGGCTCCCACCAGGGAGGCGAGTAAGAGAAGAGGGATGAGGAAACGCTTGAACACGATGGGTCTCATTGGTGGCTCGCACCTTTGCCTGGATACATCCATTACGTGACAGCTTGGAATGTATATGGACGGGAATATCAAGGGAAGACCGCGTGACCCCCAGGTGAACATTCGGGTATCGCGGGCGGTGCCCGAACTGTTGCGCGAGGTCGGCTACCAGCGGATGACCGTCGAGGCGATCGCCCGCAGGGCCGGGGTGAGCAGGCCCGCCATCTACCGCCGCTGGCGCTCCAAGGCCGACATCGTGGTGCACGTTCTGTTCGCGCGCTCCGAGGCCGGCGGCTTCCCCCCTGCCACCGGCGATCTCCGCGCGGACCTGCGGGCCTGGGTTCGGGGGCTGCTGGCCAGGCTGCGACGTCCCGAGGTCGCCGCCGCGTACGTCGGCCTGATGGCCGACCTGCGGGACAGGGAGGACTTCTCCGTCGAACTGGTGTGGCCGGGGCGCGAGCACCTCGCGGAGACGCTCGCCCGGGGCGGGGTCAGGCCCTCGGCCGACCCCGAGGTGTTCTTCGAGCTGCTCGTCGGCTCCGTCTTCCTGCGGCTGGCGAGCGGCGGGCCGGTGGACGATCCGGCGTACCAGGAGCGGCTCACCGATCTGCTCTTCCATGCGGTGGCGGACTCCACGTAAGGTCCCCCGCCTTCACGTGATGGCGCCCGCTCCGGCGGCGCGCGGTGAGTCACACCCGTCCCACCTGCACCGATCGATCGCAAGCCATTCGACCCTCTGTCGATTTGGCCTGTTCACATGTGGTTCAGCCGCTCTTGCCAGTGTGCCTACGTAGCCGGAGCCAAGATCTCTCCGGCGGGATGGAAAGGCAAGACATGGGCCACGGGCACGATCACCCTCACGATCACTCTCATGCTCACCCTCACGACCACTCTCACGGCACCGAGAACGCCCAGGACCAGGGCGAGATGTCGCCGGTCGTGGACATGTCGGTTCCCGACGCCGAGCTCTCCCCCGGGCAGCTCTCGCGCCGCACGATGTTCCGCCGGGCGGGCCTGCTGGGCGCCGGCCTGACCGCCGCGGGAGTCCTCGGCACCGCGGGCGAGGCCGCCGCCGCGACCCCGCAGCGCGTGCGGCACAACACCGAGCCGCGCGACGGGTACCTGTGGCTCGCCGGTGACCACCACATCCACACCCAGTACAGCTCCGACGGCATGTACAAGGTGAGCGACCACGTCAAGCACGCCAACGCGTACGGCCTCGACTGGATGGTCATCACCGACCACGGCAGCGTCGCGCACGCCAAGATCGGCGTCGACAAGGTCAACCCCGACATCGTCGCCGCTCGCAAGATCGTCAAGGACACCCTGGTCTTCCAGGGGCTGGAGTGGAACATCCCGGCCGCCGAGCACGGCACGGTCTTCGTGGCCCCCGGCCGCAACGAGCTCGCCACCCTCAAGGAGTTCGAGAACTCCTTCGACGGCTCGGTCAAGAACGCGACCGGCAGCTCCCCTCAGAACGAGGCCCTCGCCATCGCGGGGCTCAACTTCCTGGCCGACGCCGTGAAGAGGCGCCGGGTCGAGGCCGCGCTGTTCCTCGCCAACCACCCCGCCCGCAAGGGCCTCGACACCCCGCACGAGATCCGGGCCTGGCGGGACACCGCGCCGGGGATCGCCGTGGGCATGGAAGGCGCGCCGGGCCACCAGGCCGCGGGCATCGCCAAACCGAACGGGCCGGGCTCCGGCCGCGGCTACTACGACAACAGCCCCGGCGCCGACTCCTGGGCCTCGTACCCGCCCGAGAGCTACAAGACCTTCGGCGGCTTCGACTGGATGACCTCGACGGTCGGCGGCCTGTGGGACAGCCTGCTCGCCGAGGGCAAGAGCTGGTGGATCACCGCCAACTCCGACTCGCACACGGTCTACGGCGACACCAGTGACCGCGGCCCCGGCAGCGACTTCAACGCCAACGGCAAGTACAACGACCCCATCTACAAGGGCTCGTTCAACCTGACCAACGGCGACTTCTGGCCGGGCTACTACAGCCGGACCCACGTCGGCGCCAAGGGTTTCTCGTACACCGACGTCATGGACGGCATCCGCGAGGGCCGGGTCTGGGTGGACCACGGCGGCCTGATCAGCGCCCTGGTCGTGCGTGCGCGGCAGGCCGGCGTCGGACAGCGCGGAGTGTCCCTCGGTGACACCCTGCACGTCCGCAAGGGCGCGAAGGTCGAGGTCTCCATCGAGATCACCCTGGCGAACGTGCCGAACTGGGCGCAGTTCATCCCGACGCTGGCCCGCGTGGACGTCATCCAGGGCGACGTCACCGGACCGGCCGCCAACAAGGACGTCTTCACGACCCCGGCCACCAAGGTCGTCAAGTCGTTCGAGGTCGGCGGGAACACCGGCACGGTCAAGCTGACCTACCAGGTCGGCGCCGTCGACCGCCCGGTCTACGTACGCCTGCGAGGCACCGACGGCAACCGCAGCGCCCCCGGTCTGCTCGGCGCGTCGGTCGACCCGAACGGTCCCCAGATCGACGTCTTCGGCGACGCCGACCCCTGGAAGGACCTGTGGTTCTACAGCAACCCCATCTGGATCGTGCCGCGCGGATGATCCTGGGACTGGACGCGGGCTCGCGGACGGTCACCGAAGCCGAGCACCTTCTCCATGACATGGTGAAGGTGCTCGGCCTTCCGGCCGGCACCGTGGGCTGCACGCACTTCGTACGGACCTCGACGGGTGTGCCGCACGTCGCCTGCTCGCTGGCCCTTCTGGCGCCCGTCTCGGGGATCCCCGAGACCGTGGGCGCCGCGCTGGGCGACAGCCGTACCGGACAGGACTCGGGGATCCCCGTGGGCGCCGCGCTGGGCGACAGCCGTACCGGACCGGACGACCTCGCGGAGGGCGCCGCGCTTGCGGCGGCCGAGCACGCCGCCGGAGCCGGCGGCCGCCTGGTCCTGTTCCCCGGCCACGACGGGCTGAACGGCACGCTCACCGTCGCCGAGGTTCTGGCCGGCTCCTCGATCGAGCAGGTCGTCGTGCTGGCTCAGACCGAGGATCCGTCGCCGGACACGCTCGTCGTGACCAACGACCACGTACGGCCGCAGTGGCGCGACGGGCGCGTCATCCTGCTCACCATGCCGGCCTCGGGGGGCCGCCTCATGCCCGCCGAGGTGCCCAACCCCACGCCGTGCTGCGTCGACCACGGCTGACCCAGCTCACACCCGGCCTCCCGCGAGGTCCATGAGGCGGGACAGGACGCGGTCGCCCGAGGCGCGGACGCCGTCGTGCTCCCACTCGTTGGTGACCCAGTAACGCAGGTTGCCCACCGACCGGGCCGTGCGCAGGGACAGTTCCGCGTCGACGTACATGTCGTCGTGGTAGATGATCGCGGCCACCGGCACCTCGTTGGCCGCGAGGCGCGCGAGGTCGTAGAGCGGCGGCCAGTCGTCCGCCTTCGCCAGGGCCTCGGCGGCCTCGCGGAAGGGACGCAGGCCGGCGATCTCGCGGAACATCCAGGGGTAGAACATCTCCCCGGTGAACAGCAGCGGCTCGGCGGCGGGCGCGAACTCGGGGAGGTCCCGCATGACGCGCTCGGCCGCCCAGGCCGTCGCGCCGTCGCCCTGGGCGTAGATGGCCTCCTGGAACACGCCGTACAGCGGGTTGTCCACGAAGGAGGTCAGCGCCATCACCTCGCGCAGGAAGGCGTCGGCGAGCGCGTGGCCGTCCCATGCCCCCTCGAACAGCCAGTGCACCCGTTCGGCCCCGTCGCCCGTGCCGAGCGCCATGCCGAGGGTTCGCAGCCGCCGCACGGTCAGCCGGTCGCCGTCGGGCAGGCGCACGTCGTTCGCCGCCAGGTGCTCGGCGACCGCGCGTACCGTCGCGACGTCCCCGGGAAAGCGGGCGTAGTAGCGCTCGACCTTGTCCTTCACCCGGGGGTACGTGCGGGCGTACACCTCGTCGGCGGTCGCGGTGAGCCCGGGGAGGCCGCCCGTGACGTAGCAGGTGCGCAGTCCTTCGGGCGCCCGCGACAGGTACGTCAGGGTGACGAAGCCGCCATAACTCTGCCCGAGCGTGTCCCACGGCCGGTCCCCCGACAGCCGCCGGCGGATCAGCTCGGCGTCGGCCACGATCGCGTCGGCGCGGAAGTGCCGCAGGTACGGAGCCAGCCCCTCGCCCAGACGCGCGGCCGTCGCGGCCGTGACGGGGGTGCTTCGGCCGGTTCCCCGCTGGTCGAGCAGCAGGACGCGATGCGTGCGCAGCGCGTGGCCCAGCCAGCCGTCCGCCCGTACCGGACGGGGTGACTTGCCGCCGGGACCGCCCTGCAGGTAGAGCAGCCAGGGAAGGTCGTCACGGACGGGGCCCGGGGCGACGACCTCGCGGGCGAACACCGTGATCTCCTCACCGCTCTCCGGGGCGCCGTGGTCCAGCGGAACGCTGAAGTGGTGATCGGTGACCGCCATTCCCGGCAGGTGGATCATGCGCTTCTCTCCGTTCACACCCTAGAACGCCAAGAACGCCCAGCTTGTCATGGGGCGGCCGAGGGGTCGGCGATGGCGTGCGCTCGACCGGGAGCCCTTCCGCGGGTGACGGTCATCGGGGTGCCAGGGTCATGCTGGTGAAGGCGGCGACGGTGCCTTCGAGCTGGACGCGCAGCTCGGCGGGGGTGATCTCGGGGTCGAGCAGCGCGCTGACGCACTGACGGCGCAGCGCGCGGTCGAGCACGGCCGCCGACCGGTCGCCGAGCCCGGGGTAGGCCAGTCTTATGGTGCCGACCAGGCCGACGATCTCGGTGGCGAGGGCCTCGTCGAGGCGGGCGCGGAAGGTGTCGACGCCGAGGTGGACGGCGGCGATCACCGAGGGGGTGACGAAGGCTCCCGCCGCGGAGGTGAGGGTGTCCAGGCTCGCGGCGAGGTAGGCCCTCGGGTCGGCCGGGGCCAGGTGCCCGTGGTCGGCCCGGAAGTCCGCGCACAGGCGTTCGAGGTTGGCCGGCGAGAGCCCGAAGAGCAGGAGCTCCCGCTTGTTGGGGAAGTAGTGGTAGAGGCCGCCGACCGACATGCTCGCGGCGCGGGCGGCGCGGGCCATGGTGATCTCCCGCGCGCCGTGGGCGCTGATGAGCGGCGCGACCGCGAGAAAGATCTCCTGCTGCCGCCTGACCCGGTCCTCGGCCGGCCGCCCGATTTTTCCGAACATGGTGGCCGATTCCTCCCAGCAATGCCGCTGGTTCTTGTGTGCCGGAGCCAGGGTCTTAAGACTGCTCGTACCGGGGCCTCCGGGCCACCGCGACATCATCACTTCAGACCGTGCACTTCAGACCGTGCCAGACGGAGGAAAGCTGTGAGCGACAGCAACGTCGACATTATCAAACGCGTCTATGACGCCTTTCAGACGCGCGACTTCGGCGTGATCGGCGAGGTGTTCGACCCCCAGGTGGAGATCCACCAGTCCGAGCAGTTGCCCTGGGGCGGGCACTTCAAGGGCCACGAGGGCGCGGTCGCCTTCTTCACCGGGCTGCTGGGCCACATCGACCCGCGGCTGACGGTCGAACAGATCATCGACGCGGGCGACCACGTGGTGGAGATCGGCCGGACGATCGGGCACACCACCGCCGGAGCCCCCTTCGACCTCCCCGAGACCCACGTGTGGGAGCTGAGCGGGGGCAAGATCGTCCGCATGGAGATCTACATCGACACCCCGGCCATGCTGGCGATCCTCGCCTGACCCACACCCGTCCCCCCAGCGAAGCCCGGCCTGCTCGCCGACCGCGACGGGCGCCCCGGCGGCTTCGCCTTCTGACGGGCACGCCTCCGCCGGGGCCGCACCTCGTCGGACGCCCGCCCGCCTTCGTGTCCACCCCGCTCGCGGCCGGCAACGCGATCTGCCCGCACGCGCCCGCCCCTCTCGCGGCTCACAGGTATCGCGACCGCGGAACCCGGCGACGCCGCGGCGCCCTCGCGGACTCGGGGGCAAAGGGGTTCCAGGGCTCGCTTCTCCGGGTCCTGTAGCCACCTGTCGCCCGCATCCGCATGATTGGCACATGGCTGATGACGCGGCACCCGTACCGGCGTGGCAGGCGATGACCGAGGTCCAGGTCCGCCGATGGGAGACGGTCCTGGGCGGCATCGCCGAGATGCTCCCGCCCGGACCGGTGTGCGTGGTGGTCGACGGCGCCGGCCCCCGGAGCGCGGCCCTCGCCGACCGCCTCGCCTCCACCCTCCACGCCGCCGGCCGTCCCTCCGTGCGCCTGTCGGACACCAGCCCGCCCGCCGACGAGGACGCCTGGTACGCGGGCCGCACCTTCGGGACGGTCGCGATCGCCGACGGCCGGCGCTGGCGGACCCACCCGCCCCAGGACCGCTGGGACGTGACGATCTGGCTGCGCACCCGGGCCACCGGCGGCCGCTCGGAGGAGAACGCCGAGTCCGGCGCGGACATCGTCGTCGACGTGCACGATCCGGCCTGGCCGGTGATCCGCCACGTGACCGCCGCCCTCGCCGACCACAACCGCTGGTACGTCACCGAGAGCCGGGCCTTCTTCGGCCCCCGCGCCGCCACCTGGGACACCAAGTTCGGCGACGACATGCCCGCGTACGCCGCGGCGATCAAGGAAGCGGGCCTGCCGAGGGACGGCGTCGTGGTGGACGTCGGCTGCGGCACCGGCCGCGCCCTGCCCGCGCTGCGCGAGGCCGTGGGGCCCGGCGGCGGTGTCATCGCGCTCGACCTGTCGCCTGAGATGCTCGGCCAGGCCCGCGCCCAGGGCCGGGCCGAGCACGCCCGCCTCGTCATCGGCGACGCCCGCCGCCTGCCCGTGGCCGACGCGTCCATCGGCGCGGTGTTCGCCGCCGGGCTCATCATGCACCTGCCCGACCCCGACGCGGGCCTTCGCGAACTGGCCCGCGCCACCCGGCCCGGCGGGCTGCTCATCCTCTTCCATCCCTCCGGGCGCGCCGCCCTCGCCGCCCGCCACGGCCGCACGCTCAGCCCCGACGAGCCCCTCGCCGAAGAGCGCCTGCGCCGGTCGATGCACCAGACCGGCTGGAAGCTGACCACCTACGACGACCCCTCCCACCGCTTCCTCGCCATCGCCACCCGCCATTAGCGGTCACCCCGGCCTCCTTTGGGCGGCACCGGTGCCGGTGACCGGCACAATCGTGGCCGGGCACCATGGCTTCAGGACGTGCCACGTGCGCGGAGGGCCCCGCTCTCTCAGGTGCGAAGTGATCCCGGTAGATCACGGCGCGATTGCGAAGCCAGACCGGTGTTGATGCCGGAAAATGCGAAGGTATGGTGATGGCTTGTGACGACGTTTCGGATCAGCGAGGCGGCCGCTCTGCTCGGGGTCAGCCCCGACACCGTCCGGCGGTGGGTCGACGCCGGACGGCTCACAGCCCAGCGGGACGAGCACGGCCACCGCATGGTGGACGGCACCGACCTGGCCGCGTTCGCGCGGTCCCAGATCGAGGTCGTGAACGGCTCGGGTCAGTCCTCGGCGCGCAACCGTTTCCGCGGGATCGTGACCGAGGTGATCAAAGACGCGGTCATGGCCCAGGTCGAGATCGCCGCCGGGCCGTACCGCGTGGTCTCGCTGATGAGCCGCCAGGCCGTGGATGAGCTGGCCCTGGAGGTAGGGGTGGTGGCGGTCGCCGTGATCAAGTCCACCAACGTCGTCGTGGAGATCCCCGACCACGCTCGCACAGCGAGTCAGTAAGGAGCCTTTGTTGTTCAGGCGTGTTTCCCGGTGGGCCGCAGCGGTCCCCCTTGCCCTCGCGCTGGCGGCCGGCCTCGCCGGTTGCGGTTCCAGCGACCCGGCCACCCCCGCGACCGCTTCCTCCTCCGCTTCCTCCGCGAGCGGGGCGACGGCGCTGACGGTGTTCGCCGCCGCCTCGCTGACCGAGACCTTCACCGAGCTGGGCAAGACGTTCGAGGCCGCCCACCCGGGGACGTCGGTGAAGTTCAACTTCGGATCCAGCGCCACCCTCGCCCAGCAGATCACCCAGGGCGCCCCGGCGGACGTGTTCGCCGCCGCCAGCCCCGCCACGATGAAGACCGTCACCGACGCGTCCCTGGCCACCGCTCCGACGACGTTCGTACGCAACAAGCTCCAGATCGCCGTTCCGCCCGACAACCCGGCCAAGGTCGACGAGCTGAAGGACCTGTCCGACTCCAAGGTCAAGGTCGCCCTGTGCGCCGAGCAGGTGCCCTGCGGCGCCGCGGCGGTCAAGGCCCTGGACGCGGCGGGGCTGAAGGTCACCCCGGTCACCTACGAGCAGGACGTCAAGGCCACGCTCACCAAGGTGGAGCTCGGCGAGGTCGACGCCGCGCTGGTCTACAAGACCGACGTGCTGGCGGCCGCGGGCAAGGTCACCGGCATCGCCTTCCCCGAGGCCGACAAGGCGATCAACGACTATCCGATCGCGGCCCTGTCCAAGGCCCCCGCTCCGGACCTGGCCAAGCAGTTCGTCGACCTGGTCCTGTCCTCCCAGGGCAAGGACGTGCTGACCAAGGCCGGCTTCGAGGCTCCCTGACCGGCATGACACCGTCCGCGTCATCGACGGGCCGGGGCGGCGCGCGGCGCGGCCCCGGCCCGGCGGGCGTCGTGGCGGGTCGCGTCCCCTGGGCCCTGGTCGTGCCCGCCGCGCTCGGCATGGTCTTCCTGGTGCTCCCCCTGGCCGGGCTGCTCGTCCGGGCCCCCTGGTCCACGCTGGCCGAGCGGCTCGCCGAACCGCAGGTGCTGGAGGCGCTGCGCCTGTCGCTGGTCACCGCGACCATCGCCACCCTGATCTGCCTGCTCCTCGGCGTGCCGCTGGCCTGGCTGCTGGCGCGCGTCGGCTTCCCCGCCCGGCGCCTCGTACGGGCGTTGATCACCGTTCCCCTCGTGCTGCCCCCGGTGGTCGGAGGCGTCGCCCTGCTGCTGGTGCTCGGGCGGCGCGGTCTGGTGGGCCAGTGGCTTGAGGCCGCCTTCGGCATCAGCCTGCCCTTCACCACCGCCGGGGTCGTGATCGCCGAGGCGTTCGTCGCGATGCCGTTCCTGGTCATCAGCGTCGAAGGGGCGCTGCGCGCCGCCGACCTGCGGCTGGAGGAGGCCGCGGCCACCCTGGGGGCGTCGCGGTGGGTCATCTTCCGCCGCGTCACCCTTCCGCTGGTCGCCCCGGGCATCGTCGCCGGAGCGGTGCTGTGCTGGGCGCGGGCGCTGGGCGAGTTCGGGGCCACCATCACCTTCGCCGGGAACTTCCCCGGCCGCACCCAGACGATGCCGCTGGCGGTCTACCTGGCCCTGGAGACCGAGCCGGAGGCCGCGATCGTGCTCAGCCTCCTGCTGCTCGCCGTTTCGGTGATCATCCTGGCCGGCCTGCGCGACAGGTGGGTGACGGGCCCATGACCCTGCACGCCCACCTGGTGGTCGACCGTCCCCGCTTCCGCCTGGATGTCGAGTTCACCGTGGACGCCGGGCAGGTCGTGGCCCTGCTCGGACCCAACGGCGCCGGCAAGACCACCGCGCTGCGCGCCCTCGCCGGGCTCGTCGGCCTGTCGGACGGGCACATCACCCTGGAGGACGG
>NZ_JBEZFH010000102.1:0-24443 GCF_040649355.1 Sphaerisporangium sp. NPDC049002
CGATTGCGGATGCTTCGGCGGCGGCGGCAAGCTGGCGGAGGGGCGACCTGGACGACCCCGCCCGCCCTGCCCTCCTCGACGTCCACCACGACGGCGTCGAAGGTCTGCCCGACGCGGTCGCGCAGCACGAACGCCTCCACCAGGTCGACGCAGGCGCGCTCGACGGCGGCGGCCCGCCGCCCGGTGCCCGCCATGAGCGCGGGAAGCCCTTCGAGGGCCTCCTGCACCGGCTCGGGCACCGGCACGCCCTCGGCCACGGCCAGGCACACCTCGGTGCCGTAGCGGTCGACCAGGCGGCGCAGCGGGGCGGTCACGTGGGCGTACGGCGCGGCGACCGCGGCGTGGGTGGCGTCCCTCGGCGGCTCGCCGTTGAACGCGGTGTACCCGGCGCCGCGCAGCAGCACCGTGGACTCCTGGAGGAACGCCGCGTTGCCGGGGATCTTGGAGTCGAGGCTCCGCACGACCTCGCCGAAGGAGGAGCCCTCCGGCCAGGCCACCCCCAGCGCCGCGGCGATCCTGCGGACCCGCGCCACCGTCTCCTGCGGGGCGGGGGGCAGCGTGCGCAGCACGCCCATCTCGGCGTCGAGCATCATCGCGGCGGCGGCCATGCCGGTCATCAGGGAGATCTGCGCGTTCCACTCCTCGGCGGCCAGCGGCGTGCGGAACTCGACACGGTAGCCGTCCCCGTGGGCGACGACCTCCTGCTCAGGCGTGGGAAGGCTCACCCCGCCCCGCGCGCGTTCGAGCTCCAGGCGCAGCCCGCCGACGACAGGGAGCAGCCGCAGGGTGCCGTCGGCGGTGCCGGTGTCGATCGCCGCCTGCACGTAGTCGTAGTCGAGCCGCTCGCGGCTGCGCACCAGCGCCCGGCTCACGTCGGCCCCCACGGTCTGCCCGTCGGAGTCGAGGTCGATGCACCACAGCGCCGCGGGCCGCACGACGCCGGGCAGCAGGCTGGCCGCCCCCTCCGACAGCACGGGCGGGTGCAGCGGGACGCGCCCGTCCGGCATGTAGACGGTCTCGCCGCGCTTCCTTGCCTCGCCGTCGACGGCGCCGCCCGGCGGCACGAACGAGGCGACGTCGGCGATGGCGTACCAGACCCGGTAGCCGCGGGGCCGCTCCTCGATGCACACCGCCTGGTCGAGGTCCATCGACCCTCGGGGGTCGACGGTCAGCAGCGGCAGGTCGGTGCGGTCGGGCAGGGAGGGAAGCGGAGCCGAGGCGACCCTGGCCGCCTCCTCCATCGTGGGAAGGGGGAACTCCCCGGGAAGCTCCAGCTCGCCGCGGATGCGCTCGAAGCCCTCGGCGAGCCGCGGCGCGTCGGACACATGGATCGTTTTGGGACGCACATCGAGGATCCTAGGGGGCCAAGGTGGCCAGCAGGCGGTTCAAGGGGTTGTCGAGGCCGTAGCGGTCGGCCAGGGCGACCAGCGTCTCGGGGTCGCGCGGCGCGGACGGACGGGCGATGGACACCTCGGGGAGCGGCGCGTCGTGCGCGACCTTGACCACGGCAGGCGCGACGGCGAGGTAGTCGCGGGCCTTGGCGAGCTTGAGGCGGCTGCCCGCCGGGAACCCGTCGGTGACCCCCTCGTCGATCGCCTTGAGCATGGCGTCGAGCGACCCGAACCGGGTGACGAGGGCGGCGGCCGTCTTGTCGCCGACCCCGGGGACTCCGGGGAGCCCGTCGCTGGGGTCGCCGCGCAGGGTGGCGAAGTCGGCGTAGGCGCGGCCGGGGATGCCGTACTTGGCGGACACCTCCGCCTCGTCGATCACCTGGAGGTTGCGAATCCCCTTTATCGTGTAAAGAACGCGGCACGGCTGGTCGTCGTTCACGAGCTGGAAGAGGTCGCGGTCGCCGGTGACGATCTCGACCTGCCCGGCCGCGCGGGCCGTGTACGTGCCGATCACGTCGTCGGCCTCGTACCCCGGCACGCCGACCCGGGCGATGCCGACGGCGTCGAGCACCTGCTCGATCACCGGGACCTGGGGCTCAAGGGTGTCGGGAACCTCCTCCTGGTGGCCGGTCGCCACCCGGTGGGCCTTGTAGGAGGGGATCGCCGCCACCCGGAAGGCGGGCCGCCAGTCGGCGTCCATGCACGCCACGATCTCGTCCGGCGAGTGGCCGCGGACCAGCGTGGCGATCATGTCGATCAGCCCTCTGACGGCATTGACCGGCATGCCGTCGGGGGCGGTCATCGACTCCGGGATCCCATAGAACGCCCGGAAGTACAGAGAAGGGGTGTCGAGAAGCATCAGCCCTGGCATGGGCCTATCCTTCCAGCACTCCCACGGCGAGCAGGCAGATATCGTCCTCCGGGTTCGGGCCGCCCACCGACTCGACCAGCATGTCGAGCTTCTCCTGCAGGCAGGCGTCCCACGTCAGGGTCTCGGCCGCGGCGACGGTGAGCGCCAGGCCCTCGTCGATGTCACGCCCGCGCCGCTCCACCAGGCCGTCGGTGAACAGCAGGAGCAGGTCGCCGGGGCGAAGGCTCAGGCTGCCCAGCGCGTACGGCAGGTCGAGGCTCGCGCCGAGCACCACCCCGTCGGGAGGGCTCAGCTCCTGGGCCACCCCGTCCCTGACGAGGATCGGGGGCAGATGGCCCGCCTGCGCCCAGGTGAACAGGCCGGTGGAGGGGTCGAGGTGGCCGGCGACGGCCGTGGCCGTGCCCTCGCCCATGCGATGGCACACCAGGCCGTTGAGCCAGGCCAGCAGCCGGTCGGCGGGCTCCCCGGTCATGGCGAGGCCCACCAGGGCGTGGCGGAGCTGCGCCATCTGGGCGATGGCGGGCAGGCCGTGGCCCGCGACGTCGCCGATGGCCAGCAGCACCCGCCCGTCGGGCAGCGTCGTGGCCTCGTACCAGTCGCCGCCCAGGCTGGAGGTCTTCTCGGCCGGGACGTAGCGCACGGCGATGTGGGCGCTCGGCAGCATGATCGACCCGCCGGGATCGGGCAGGATCGCGTCGCGCAGGGCCACCGAGACGCGCCGCGCCTCCGCCGCCTTCTGGCGCGCCTGCAAAAGCTGCCTCCGGGACTCCCACATGATCCGCTGCGCGTTGGCGAGCCGCGCTCGCAGCCGCAGGATCGTCTCGGCGGTCGTCAGCGGCGCCGGGCCGCGGGGGAGTGCAGCCTCTGGGTCGTTAGGTGGGGGGAGGGGTGGCGGTGAGCCGCCCACTACGCCGACCATGTAGCAGCTCGCTCTCAAAACACCGGGTAGTTGGAGTATTCAGGAGCGGATCGTGATCGCCCCTATGCGAATAGTAGTCAGTCCGGGGAAGTCGTGAGGGGTGTTTCCTGTGGTGGGAAGGGTTTTCATGAGGGGTCAGGCCCGCCGGGCCGGGGGTACCCCTATCGGCGCCCGGGTGCCCTCTGCCCGTCCGGGCGCTCGCGGGCGGCGTGATCGGGGGGGCAGGGGGTGCGGGCGCGGGAATAGCGGTGGAATACATTGGTCGGTGTGACAACGACGTCGTCTGATCTTTACCCCGTGACCCGCGTGGCGGACGTGCGCGAGGCCACCGCCGCAGCGGGCATCGACGCCCTGCTGCTTACCCCGGGCCCCGACCTCCGCTACGTCACCGGATACGACGCGCTCCCGCTGGAGCGGCTCACCTGCCTGGTGGTGCCCGCCGGCGGTGAGGCGTTCATGGTGGTGCCGAGGCTGGAGCTGGCCGCCGCGGAGGCCTCGCCTGCCGCGCGCCTCGGGCTGGAGTTCGTCCCCTGGGACGAGACGGACGATCCGTACTCCCTGGTGGCGCGCAGGATCGGCCGGGTCGCCACCGTCGGGCTGGCCGACCGCATGTGGGCCCTGCAGTCGCTGCGCTTCCGCTCCGTGCTGGCGGAGACCGAGCAGGTGCTCGCCGGGTCGGTGCTGCGCGAGCTGCGCATGCGCAAGAGCCCCGCGGAGGTCGCCGCGCTGCGCGAGGCGGGCGCCGCGATCGACGCCGTGCACGCCCAGGTGCCCGGCCTCCTCAAGGCGGGCCGCACCGAGCGCGAGGTGGGCAAGGACATCGCCGAGGCCATCCTCGCCGCCGGGCACGTCACCGTCGACTTCGTCATCGTGGGCTCCGGCCCTAACGGCGCGAGCCCCCACCACGAGCTGTCCGACCGCGTCATCCAGGCGGGCGACCCGGTGGTCGTCGACATCGGCGGCCAGATGCCGAGCGGATACTGCTCCGACTCCACCCGCGTCTACTGCGTGGGCGAGCCCCCCGCCGACTTCGCGGCGTACTACGAGGTGCTGCGCCGTGCTCAGGACGCCGCCTGTGAGGCCGTACGTCCCGGCGTGACGTGCGAGTCGGTCGACGCCGCGGCCAGGGAGCCGATCGCCGACGCGGGCCACGGTGACCGGTTCATCCACCGCACGGGCCACGGCATCGGGCTGGAGTCCCACGAGGAGCCCTACATCGTCTCGGGCAACACCGAGCCGCTGGCGCCCGGGTTCGCGTTCTCCGTCGAGCCGGGCATCTACCTCCCCGGCCGCCACGGTGCCCGCATCGAGGACATCCTGGTCTGCACCGAGACGGGCGCGGAGCGACTCAACAACCAGCCTCGCGATCTCGTCATCGTGTGACCGCGGGCGTGACCTCCCATGACAAGTGACCCCCTGTGACCCGGAGTGCATCGATGGCGGTCGACCGCGCCCTGCCCACCCCCGAGGCCCATGACCTGCTCGACCTGGTCCAAGACCTGATCGCCAAGGAGGTCGCGCCACGCGCGGCCGGCGACGAGGCCGAGGGCCGTTTCCCCCGCGAGGTGTTCGCGACGCTCGGCCGCGCCGGGCTGCTCGGCCTTCCCTACCCCGAGGAGTACGGCGGCGGCGAGCAGCCGTACGAGGTGTACCTGCAGGTCGTCGAGGAGCTGGCGGGCGCGTTCCTGGCCGTCGGGCTCGGCCTGTCGGTGCACACCCTGTCGTGCTTCCCGCTCGCCGCGTACGGCACCGAGGAGCGGAGGGCCGCGCTCCTGCCCGGCATGATCGGCGGTGGGCTCCTCGGCGCGTACTGCCTGTCGGAGCCGCAGTCCGGCTCCGACGCCGCCGCCCTCACCACCCGGGCCGTGGCCGGCGACGACGGCGGGTACACCCTGAGCGGCGTCAAGGCCTGGACCACCCACGGAGGTGTGGCCGACTTCTACACCCTCATGGCGCGCACCTCCGGCGACGGCGCGCGCGGCATCTCCTGCTTCCACGTGCCGGCCTCCTCGCCGGGGCTGTCGTTCGCCCGCCCGGAGCGCAAGATGGGCATGAGGTCCTCGCCGACCGCCCAGGTCCGTCTCGACTCCGTACGGCTCGCGCCCGACGCGCTGGTCGGGGCGGAGGGGGAGGGGTTCCGCATCGCGATGGCGGCGCTCGACGGCGGGCGGCTCGGCATCGCGGCATGCGCGGTGGGCGTCGCCCAGGCCGCGCTCGACACCGCCACGTCCTACGCCCGCGAGCGCCGCCAGTTCGGCTCGCGCATCGCCGACTTCCAGGGCCTCGGCTTCATGCTCGCCGACATGGCCACGCAGGTCGCCGCCGCGCGTGCGCTGTATCTGGACGCCGCCCGCCTGCGCGACGCCGGCCGGCCGTACGGCACGCGGGCCGCGATGGCCAAGCTGTTCGCCACGGACATGGCCATGAAGGTCACGACCGACGCGGTGCAGGTGCTCGGCGGCTACGGCTATGTGGAGGACTTCCCGGTCGAGCGCCTCATGCGCGAGGCCAAGGTCCTGCAGATCGTCGAGGGCACCAACCAGATCCAGCGCCTGGTCATCAGCCGCGCCGTCACCAAGGACGGCCCATCGTGAGGTTCGCCCAGGTCAGGACGGGGTGACCGCGATCAGCTCCCACCTGCGATATTTGGGGTAGTCCGGCAGCTCTTCCTCCGAGACGACCTTCACGCCGTCGCCGCTCCCCGCCCTGACGAGGTAGCCGCCCTTGACGCTGCCGGCGACACCGACGATGAGGTGGTCGTCCGGATCCCATGCCCACACGCTGGTCTCCAGCGCCTCGCCGCATCCACCGGCCCTCGGAGCCGCCGGGCGGTCCTTGCCCGGAGCCGAGGAGACGTCACCCTCGTCCGGGGTCCGTGGGACGCGGCCCTCGCCGGGGCCGGCCTCCTCGCACGGGGGCGGGTCCTGGTCGCCAGGCTCGCACTCGACGAGCTCGGCTCCGTCGTGGGACTTTCCCGCCGCGGTGAGGCACGCGGGCTTGCCCTGCTTCGTGCGGCGGACGCTCACGAGCCGGTCGGGGGACTCGCCGTCCCCGCTTCCGGTCCACTGGTGCTGGAGGAGATCCTGGTCGCATTCGGACTTGGCGAGGCGGACCTCGTCGTAGGCGCCCAGGCACAGCCCGCTGCCGTTCTTGAGGATGAACGGCCCGGCGGGGAATCCCCGCGGTCCGGTGTCCGCCTGGGCGGACGGGGTCGCGGCGGCCACGAGCGCGGCCACGAGGAATCCGGTGGCCCAGCCGGTGCTGTGCGGTCTCATGGGGTGAACGTATCGTCATCTCTCCGTTACACACAGCACTGACACCCCCGGCGCGACCGGTGTCGGCCCGCAGGGTCATCGGCTCCGGCGGGCGCCCCAGATGAGAAGGTACAGACTGGTGGCGACGACGGCCCACGCCGTCGTCGCGATCCCCATGGCGACGACCGTGGGGATCCGGGCCGCGAGCGCCCACACGCACAGGGCGAAGGCGATCATGCCGACCGCGCCGAGCAGGGCGCCGCGGACGTCTTGCTCGGCCAGGAACCGGCTGTGCTCCTGGGCCTCGATCAGAGTGAGGGTGGCGGCCAGAACGGCCGGGAACGCGAGGAAGATCCCGCCCGCCACCGGTCCCCAGCGGATGCCGGCCAGGCCGGCCACCACCGAGACGGCCGCGCCGAAGGCGAAGCGCACGGCCAGGGCCGCCGGCGAGATGTGGCGCAGCTTCGACGGGTCGGCACGGATCTTCTCTGAGTCGTTCACGCGATCAGCGGCCAGCCGACCGCGGCGACGGCCGCCCACACCGCTATCGCGACCACCGAGCCGGCGACGACGCCCAGGCGTTCCACGAGGGGAGCCGCCGACGCGCAGTACGCCACGAGCGCGACCGATCCGACGATCATCCCCCGGGCGGCCTCCGCGACCTCGGTGCCGCCCGTGAAGACCCAGGTCACGGTCATCCCCGCCAGGGCGACGGCCGGCCCCGCGGCGAAGATCCCGGCGAACCTTTTGGGGGTCACCATCTCGCCGAGCAGGGCGAAGGCCATGACGAGCAGGCCACCGCACAGCGCGCGCAGGACGATCACCCAGACCTGGTCCATGATCCCCCCCTCGGGCCGGAGTCGCCGGCGGAACGGCTTCCCGGGTGGTCACGCCGCCTCGTGGCCGCCGGCCCTGCCTTCCCCGGCGGTACGGGCCGCGTCTCCGGCATCCGTTCCTATGCCATTCATCGGCATCACGGGCCGGATCTAACCACCGGGCGCCCGATCAGCCCGTCCGCGTGACCGCTTACCGCCGCCCGTGATCAGTGCTCGGGGCGGGCCGGGACGGCGGACGGCCGCCGTGCGAGCACGGCGGCCGTCGCGGAATCCGGAAAGGGCGTTACTCGATGCGGGCGTTCAGGCGGTACTTGAACCCCTTGCCGGAAGGGGTCGAGGCGTCGATGATCTGCGTGCCGCCCATGACGGTCACCGGGACGCTGAGCAGCAGGTCGTCGCCGACGAGGTCGTCCTCCCACACCTGGATCGTGAAGCGGGCGCCGGGGGCGAGGGTCAGGTGGACGTACGGCCCGGCGGGGAGACGGGACGATCCCGGCGAGCAGTTCGCGGCGGTGCTCGTGAAGACCCAGCAGTTGCCGAGATAGGTGTTGGCATTGCTGCCGTTGGTCGGCCACAACTTGTACCACTCGCCGTTGTCGGCCTTGAGCTCGATGCGGACCTCGTCCTGGCCGCTCTCCTCCAGGTCATAGGCCTCCAGGGAGCCGAGCACCAGGTTGAGGGCCAGGGGGGCGAGCCCGGACTTCTCCGAGACGATCTTCTTTGGACCCGTCTCCGGACTCGGTGAGGCGGCGTCGGCGGCCGGCGCCAGAATCGCGGCCAGCGTCAACGCGGCCGCGGTGGCGGTGATTCTCGACAGGAACTTGCTCATGTCGTCCCCCTCAGGCCCAGACCGGCTCGAGCCGGAACTTGAGCTGGTAGTAGTAGCCGTTGATGCGAGCGTTCTCCGTGTGGTATTCGTTCTCGCTGATCGGGTGCGGCCAGAGCGGCACGTTGACGAGCGCGTCGTCGCCCGAAAGGTCGTCGTCCCAGAGGGTCACCATCAGGATCTGGCCGTCGGCCGGGTAAGTCGGTGTGTTGACGGCGCTGAAGCTCCGCAGGCGGGAGCCCACAGGGCAGGCGCCCCCCCTGATGGAGACGCAGTCGTTCTTGGCGACCGACAGGTAGGAGTCGGACTGCGGGAAGAGCTTCTGCGACTTGCTGCTGCCACGCTGGGCCGTCACGTAGATCTCGTCGTGACCGCTCTCCTCCAAGATGAAGGCCGTGAAGCTCTCAAGTACGACCCGGACCTGCGGTGCGGCGTCGGCGTGCGCGGTGCTCCCCGTCAGCAGAGACCCCGCGACCAGCGCGCCGCCGAGCGACACGCGGGTGAGTAGGCGGGTGATCAGCCGGTACATCCCCGTTCTCCGTTCATCGTTGATCAATTCGGCTCCAGCCTGGGGGAGGCGACTTGAAGATCACTTGGGATCCACTGGAAGCCCGGGTGATCCCCAGGGCCTGTGACCTGGTCGGCTGCCGTCCGGATGAACGGGGCGGCGCGCGGCGTTATGCACGGGCATGGGAGATCTCTTCGCGGACCAGGGTGTCATCAGGCGGCTGCTCGACGAGTCGCGGACGTGGGCGTTCGTGGGATTGACCGACAATCCCGACCGGACCGTCCATCAGCAGGCCAGGCTCCTTCAAGAACGCGGCAAGCGGATCGTGCCGGTGAACCCGGCGGCGGCCGAGGTCATGGGCGAGCCGGGCTACGCGACCCTCGCCGAGATCCCGGTCCCGGTGGACGTCGTGGGCGTCTACCGCAGGTCGGAGGCGGCCGGGGCGGTGATCGACGAGGCGGTGGCCGCGGGCGCGAGGGCCGTATGGCTGCCGCTCGGCGTCGTCGACGAGGCCGCCGGCCTGCGGGCGCTCGACGCGGGCCTGGACGTCGTCATGAACCGCTGCCCCGCCGTCGAATGGGAGCTGCGCCACTGAAGGGATGAGCCGCGCCTCCGGAGACCGCCTGACTTCTGCTCGGTGAGGGCCACCGGCAGGCGCCGTTCGTCTCCGGCGACCACGCCAGGGGCGCGATCGGGCTTCTTTCGACGGAAACGACGGAAACACGGTAGAGACCGGGTCGATTCCACGGAAGTTTATCTACATGCCCCGTCATCGCATGAAGATTCGTATATATGATCTTTGACGGTCGTGGGGCAAGGTCGAACGACCGCAGGCCGTCGCGGGCCGCCGTGGCCCGCGTGACGTGGTCCATCCGGACGGAGGCCAGTGATGTCCCGGGAACCTGGGCGTGTCGAGCTCAACACGCACATCGCTCACCCGGCCCGGATGTACGACTACTACCTGGGCGGCAAGGACAATTTCGCCGCCGACCGCGAGGCCGCGGAGGAGGCGCTGAGGTCGGCGCCGGAGATCCGCGCCATCGCGCGGGAGAACCGGGCCTTCATGCAGCGGGTGGTGCGTTTCCTGGTCGCCTCGGGCATCCGGCAGTTCCTCGACATCGGCGCCGGGCTCCCCACGCAGCGCAACGCGCACGAGGTCGCCCAGGAGGTCGCCCCCGACGCGCGCGTCGTGTACGTGGACAACGACCCGATCGTCCTGGTACACGCTCGGGCCCTGCTGGCCGGGTACGGGCAGGGGCAGACCAAGGTCATCACGGCGGACGTGCGGCGGCCGCAGACGATCATCGAGGATCCCGACGTCCGCAAACTGATCGACTTCAGCCTGCCCATGGCCACGATGCTCATATCAGTGCTGCAGTTCGTCCCCGACATGGACCCGGAGGACATCGTCGGGCCCCTGCGCGCGGAGATGGCGCCGGGAAGCTATCTCGCCGTCTCCCACCCCACCCAGGACTTCCGCAAGGAGGAGGTCCTGAAGGTCGCCGACACCTACACGCGTGCGAAGGCCCCCGCGGTGCCGCGGACCAGGGCGGAGATCGAGCGCGTGTTCGGCGACTTCCGGTTCGTGGACCCCGGGCTCGTCCAGGTTCCGCTGTGGCGGAACGAGGGCCCGGTGTTCGACCTCGACCGCATCTGGATGTACGGAGGGGTCGCGCGGAAGCCCTAGCGGGTCCCGGAGGCGTGAGGCCTCCGCACGAGCCTTGCCGTTCTCCCTTCCCCCGAGGTGCGCAGTGGACGTCGTCGACGCGACGGGAACGACGTGCCCCTGACGCCGAGTCACGCCGTCGTCGCCCTGCCGTTGCGGCGGTGGCTCCCTCCGACGGCTCTGGCGGTTGGTGCGATGGTGCCTGATCTGCCCTACTACGTGCCGCTGCCTTTCTCCTCCGAGACCACGCACGGCTGGCCGGGCGCGGTGCTGGTGGACGTGCCGGCGGGTGCCGCGCTGCTCGCGCTGTTCACCCTGGTGCTGCGAACGCCGCTGACGGCGCTGGCCCCCGAGGGGCTGCGCGCGCGGCTGCCCGACCGTGCGCCGTCCGGGCGCTGGGCCGCGGTGGCCGCCGGGCTGTTCGCCGGTGTGGTCACCCATCTGCTCTGGGACGCGTTCACGCACGCGGACGGCTTCGCCGTCGTCCACTGGCCGGTGATGCGCGCCCCGGTCGCCGGGGTACACCGGGTGTTCAACGTGGTCATGTACGCGAGCTCGCTGGGCGGGCTCGCGGTCCTGGCCGGGTGGTCCGCCGCCTGGTACCGGCGTGCTCCCGTACGGCCGGGACGGTGGCCGGGCGTGCCGCCACGGGTGCGCGCGCTGGTCCTGGTGGCGGGCGGGGCCGCCGCCATCGCGGGCGCGGCCGTCCTCGCGAGCGGCTCCCCGCCGAGCCTCTACGACCTCGTGCGCTCGGTGCTGCTGGGCGCCATGGACGGCTGCGCCGCCGTCGTGGCCTGCTACGCGGCCGTGTGGCACGCCCGGGCGGCGACGGGTCGCCCGGGCGTGCGCCCCGACGTTCCCCCCTGAACGTTCGCGGCGGCTCTCCCATTCGCGATGGTGCTCGACCCGGAGCCGTGGCCTATTGTTTCCGGGTGCTCAAACCCCGGCTCGTCGCCCTGGTCGCCGCGGCCGTCACCGTGGCGGCGGGGCTGGGAGCCCGGGCCGCGCTCGACGGCGCGGTGGCCAAGTACGCGGGCGACCTGCTCTACACGCTCCTCATCCAGACCCTCGTCCTCGCCGCGGCGCCGCGCACGCGTCCGATTCGGGCCGCGGGCGTGGCGCTGGGCGTGAGCTGGCTGATCGAGTTCGCCCAGCTCACCGGGGTCCCGGCCGAGCTGTCGGC
Source organism: Sphaerisporangium sp. NPDC049002 (assembly GCF_040649355.1). Classification (NCBI taxonomy): domain Bacteria; kingdom Bacillati; phylum Actinomycetota; class Actinomycetes; order Streptosporangiales; family Streptosporangiaceae; genus Sphaerisporangium; species Sphaerisporangium sp. NPDC049002. Next base: position 11,455 of record NZ_JBEZFH010000102.1, read on the forward strand.
CCGCAGCTCGATCGCCCGGCTGGTCCTCGGCTCCACCTTCAACCCGCCGGACCTCCTCTGCTACGCCGCAGGGGCCCTGCTCGGATGGACGATCCACACGAGCGCGCTCCTGCGGCGATGTGGGGATACCGCTTCGAGCGTGATCACGAGACGCTCGGCAGCAGCAGGCTGAAGACCGGTGGTCGCTCACGCTGCACCAGCAACCGGCCGCCCTCGGCCTCGGCCAGCGACCGGGCCAGACCGAGACCGATGCCGTGGCCGCCGCGCGGCACGCGGCCGAAGACGTCATTTCCCTCGGCCACGCCCTCGCCCTGGTCTCCCACCTTGACGGCGATCCCCGGCCCCACGTCGGTCACCGTCACCACGACCTCGCCCGCGCCGTGCCGCAACGCGTTGTCGAGTAGCACCAGCAGGATCTGGCGGACGGCCGCCGAGGACGCCGTCACCATGGGCAGGTCCGCGTCCACCCGGATCCTGAGGCGGCGCCCCTGCGCGGCGAGCAGCCCGTGCCAGTCCTGGCGCACCTCTTTCATCAGCGCGGGCAGGTCGAGCGGAAGCCCGGAGCCGTGGGCGTCGCGCGCGAGGGTCACGAGGTCCTCGATGATGGTCTGCACGCGTTCGCCGCGAGCGAGCGCGTTCCTGATCGCCTCGGTCCCGTCTGCGGACGGCCGGGTCAGCGCCGATTCCAGGCCGAGCATGAGTCCGGTCAGCCCCGTGCGCAACTGGTGCGAGACGTCAGCGCTGAACGCGCGTTCGCGGGAGAGCGCGTCGCCCAACCGCCGCGCGGTGGCCTCCAGTGCCTCCCCGGCCTGGTCGGCCTCCAGAACCCCCGATCTGGGCGCCCGTACGGTGAAGTCGCCGTCACCGAGAGCCTGCGCGGCACCGGTCAGCCGTTCGAGCGGGGTCGCCAGGCGGCGGGCCAGGTAGATCGCCATGGCGGCGGCCAGGCCGAGCACGACCAGGGCGAGCCCGCCGAGAGCCAGCCACGCCTGGTGGACGCGCTCCTCCACCTCGTCGTACGCCGTGGCGACGCGGGCCGTGACGGTGATGCCCTCGTCGGACGGGATGGGCGCGGACACCGCGAGATCGCCGTTCTCGACCATCTGGTGGGTGTGCCCGTCCCGGCCCAGCACGGCTAACGCCGACGTCGCCGGACCCGCGCCGAACAGCCGCTTTCCGTCGACGGTGTAGATGCCCACGATCAGGTGGGCCGAGATGTTCTCCGGCAGGACGAGCGGCAGGTTCGGATCGGTGCCGACGTCGTCGGGGATCGCCGCGGCGATCCACGCGGCGTCCTTCTGCAGCGCGGAGACGGCCTGGTCGCGGTAGAGACGGTTGACCGAGATCGCGAGTGGCGCCGCGAACAGCAGAACCGCCAGGGCCGTCACGGCGACGATCGTGGCCAGCGCTCGGCGGCGCAATGGAGTTCCTCGCTGCCTCATGCCCGCATCGTCGCAGTTCGGAGGTTAGCGTCTCGATAATCACACGCCCATCGGTCCTCCGCGGCCGTTTTCATCGCCTTGAGTGACCGATGTTCGGTGACGCCGCGCGGCGACCGCCGCCGGCGGCCTCGGGACGAAGGTGAACGCTCCGCTAACCCATCGTTCAGCGGACGCTGACCACGGGGTTTCTACGTTTGCATTCATGAACTTGCGATACCCCGTGACGCTCGCGCTGGTCATCGGCATGATGACGGCGGTGGGCGGATGCGCCGGCCGGCAGCCCCAGGCCGCCCCGGCCACGACGGCGCCCGTCTCCCAGGCGACGGCACACCCGAGCGAGTCCAACCCGGTGGGCGACATTCCCGACGACACCGTCTACCTCCCCTTCCAGCCACAGGGCCAGGGGTACGAGATCAAGGTGCCCGAGGGGTGGTCACGCGGTGACCTGCCCACCGGGGCGACCTTCACCGACAAGCTGAACAGCGTACGCGTCGAGATCGGCGCCCCGTCCGACCCGTCAGGCGCGGAGCGCGTCGACCAGAAGACCGTCAGTCGCTCCGGCGGCCAAGCCCGGCTCACCGTCTTCCGGATGGACAGCGTCCCTGACGCGGTGACGGGCAAGGTCATCCGCGACGAGGTCGAGCGCTACGTCTTCACCAAGGGCGGCAAGCAGGCGGTGCTGACCCTGACCGGCCCGGTCGGCGCCGACAACGTGGACCCGTGGCGCACGGTGTCGGACTCGTTCCGGTGGACCTCGTGATCCTCCAGGCCGACGAGCTGTACCGGTTCTACCGGTCCGGCGAGGAGGAGACCAGAGCACTGCGCGGGGTCTCGCTCGGCGTGGACGCGGGCGAGGTCGTGGTGGTCAGCGGGCCATCGGGGTCGGGCAAGTCGACGTTGCTCAACTGCGTCGCCGGGCTCGACGACCCGGACGGCGGCAGCGTCCGCGTCACCGGGCGCCGCATCAGTCACCTGCCCGAGGCGGAAAAGGCGCGGCTGCGGTCACGCCTCATCGGTGTGCTGTTCCAGAGCGGCAACCTGATCGAGCATCTCACCGTCGCCGGCAACCTGCGGCTCGCTCAGACGCTCGGCCGGCGGCCCGATCGCGCGTACGCCGGCGAACTGCTCGAACGCCTCGAACTGACCGGTCTTCGAGACGCGCGGCCGAGCGCGCTGTCCGGTGGTGAGGTCGCGCGAGCCGGGCTGGCGGTGGCGCTCGCATGCCGTCCCGCCCTCCTGGTCGCCGACGAACCGACGGGGGAACTTGACGCCGACAGCGAAACGTCCGTGCTCGACCTGATCAGGGACCAGGCCCGCGAGCGGACCGCGATCGTCATCGCCTCGCACAGCGCGGCCGTGCGCGACAGGGCCGACCGGATCGTCGAACTCTCCGATGGGCGGATCGCATGAGCGTCGCCACCTGCGAGGACGTCGCGCGCGCCTATGGGCGCGGCCACAGAGCCGTCGTGGCCGTGCACGGGATCTCGTGCACGCTCGGCGCGGGCGACCAGGTCGCGCTGACCGGGCCGTCCGGTTCGGGGAAGACCACCCTGCTCCATCTGCTCGCGGGCCTGGACCTGCCCACCACCGGCACGATCACCTGGCCCGGCTTGGGCGGCGAGCCGCGCGGCCAGGTCGGCGTGGTGTTCCAGGGCCCGAGCCTGCTGCCGCCACTGGACGCGGCCGAGAACGTCTCGCTGCCCTTGCTCATCGCCGGGCATCCGGCCGAAGACGCCAGGACCCGCGCCATGGCGGCCCTCGACGCCGTGGGCATCGGCGACCTGGCAACGAAGCTGCCTCAGGAATTGTCCGGCGGCCAGGCGCAGCGGGTCGCGGTCGCCCGCGTCCTGGCCGGCTCACCGCGACTGATCATCGCCGACGAGCCGACCGCCCAGCTGGACGCGCCGCAGGCCACCCGGGTCGTCGAGCTGTTGATGACCGTGGCGGAGGAACTGCGCGCGGCTCTGGTCGTCGCCACCCACGACACCCGGATCGCGCGGCTACTACCCCTGCGCTGGCAGATGCGGGACGGAGCACTGACATGCTGACCTGGCTCTGGTTGCGCGGCCTGCTGACCCGCAGGCCCACCCGGCTGGCCCTGGCCGCCATGGGAATCGCGCTGGCGGTGGCGCTGCCCGCCGCACTCGGCACGTTCCTGGCCTCGGCCAAGGCGACGATGACGGCACGATCGACCGGCCGGGTGGCCGTCGACTGGCAGGTCGAGGCGCAGCCAGGCGCCACCATCACGACCCCGATGCCCGGCACGTCCCGCACGGTGGAGTTCGGCACCTTCGACGGGCTCAGTGTGCCCAGCATGGACACGGGCCCGGGCCGCGCGCTCGGCGTCACCGCCGACTACACCAGGGTCTTTCCCGGTCAGATGCGGCTGCTGGCCGGCGACATGACCGGCGCGCTGCTGGCCCAGCAGACCGCCGCCAACCTGCACGCCCAGCCCGGAACGACCGTCAGCGTACACCGGCGCGGGCAGCCGGATGCCCCGGTCAAGGTGTCCGGAATCGTGGAGCTACCACAGGCCGACGCGCTCTTCCAGCGGGTCGGCGCGCCGGCGGGCGCCCAGCCTCAGGCACCGCCGGACAACGTTCTGATCCTTCCCGCCGCGCGGTGGCGCCCGCTCTTCGCCGGCGGCCCTACGGCGCGGACCCAGTACCACGTGCGCCTGGACCATCACCTGCCGTCCGACCCCGCCGCCGCGTACGTCAAGGTCACCGGCGCAGCGCGCAACCTGGAAGCGCGGATGGCGGGAACCGGCCTGGTCGGCGACAACCTCGGCGCCGCCCTGGACGCCGCCCGGCAGGACGCGCTGTACTCCCAGCTGCTGTTCGTGTTCCTCGGCGTGCCCGGTGTGGTGCTCGCGGTCCTGCTGACCGCGTCGGTCGCCCGATCCGGGGCCGTACGCCGCGCCGCCGAACAGGCGCTGCTGCGCGCCAGAGGCGCGACCCCGGCCGCCTTCCTGCGGCTGGCGCTGGCCGAGACGCTGCTCGTGTGGGCCGTGGGGACGATCGCGGGGCTCGGCCTGGCCGCCCTCACCGGCCCGATCGGCACATGGGGCCCGGTCAGCGCGGCTCTCGGCCTGATGGTCACCGGTGTGACGGTGCTGCCGCCGGCGCTGCGGCCGGGCAGTGTGGTCACAGGGCGGGCGCCCGTCGGCACCGATCGCCGGCCGGTCGTCCTGCGCTACTGGCTCGACCTCGTGCTCGTCGCGGCCTCCCTGATCCTGTTCTCCCTGGACACCGGCCACCAGCTCGTCCTGGTCCCGGAGGGGCTGACCCAGATCTCCGTCGACTACTGGGCGTTCGCCGCGCCCGCGCTGCTGTGGGCCGGGTTCGGGCTGCTCATCTGGCGGCTGGTCCTGCTGCTGCTCGGTCCGGGCAGGCGGCTGGTCGCCCGGCTCGCCGCGCCGCTCGCGAGCGGGCTCGGCGGCACCGTCGCGGCCTCCATCGCCCGGCAGGCGCGACCCGTCGGCCGGGGTGTCACGACGGCCGCGCTCGCGGTGGCGTTCGTGCTGACCACGGCGACCTTCAACGCGACCTACCAGCAGCAGGCCGACGTCGACGCCGTGCTCACCAACGGGGCCGACGTCACCGTCACCCGGACGAACGCGAGCGAACACCAGCTGTCCGCCGTGCCGGGGGTGTCGGCGGTCGAACCGCTCCAGCACGGCTTCGCGTACGTGGGCTCGGACCTGCAGGACCTGTACGGCCTGCGCGCGGGCACCGTGGTTTCGGCGGCGCGGCTGCAGGACGCCTACTTCCCCGGTGACACGGCCACGGGCGCCGTCGCCAAGCTGGCCGCCCGGCCGGACGCTCTGCTGGTCAGCCAGGAGACCGTCACCGACTTCCAGTTGAAACCGGGCGACCTGGTGCGACTGCGCAGCCAGGACGGTCACATCGTGCCGTTCCACTACGCCGGGATCGTCGCGGAGTTCCCCACGGCGCCGCGCGACAGCTTCCTGGTCGCCAACGCCTCCTACCTGGCCAAAGCGTGCCCCGGCTCGTGCGGCTCGACGACGTTCCTGATCTCCACCGACGGGACGGCGCCGCACGTGGTGGCGTCGCGGATACGCGCGCGGCTCGGCCCGGACGCCGGCGTCAGTGACCTGGAAACCACGCGCCGGGTCGTCGGATCAAGCCTGACAGCCGTCGACCTGAGCGGGCTGAGCGCCATCGAACTCGGCTACGGCCTGGCCCTCGTCGTGGCCGCCACCGGGCTGCCGCTGGTGCTCGGCTTCGCGGAACGCCGCCGGACCTTCGCACTGGCGCGCGTGCTCGGCGCCCGGCCGCGGCAGCTCGGCGCGTTCATCTGGACCGAGGTCGCCCTCGTCGGGATCGGCGCGGCCGTACTCGGAACGGCCGCGGGGTGGGCCCTCGCGCGAATGCTCGTGGTCGTGCTGAACGGCGTGTTCGATCCGCCGCCCGACCATCTCGCCGTCCCCTGGGGACACCTGGCCACGCTGGCCGGGCTGTGCCTGGTGGTGCTGACAGCCGCCGGGGTCATCGCACTGCGGGCGGCCCGCCGTCCGCCACTGACGGTCCTTCGGGACCTGTGAGACGGGGCTCCACATGCGTAAGCGCGTGCCGTACCTCGCCAGGGGGACCAGGACGGCCTCGCCCCTGCCGCCGGCGCATTCCTGGTACCTCTGCCGTCCGATCGGAAACACATGGTGACAATGAAGACCCGGTTCCTCCTGAGCGTCCTCGCCCTGGTACTCGCCACCCTGCTCGGCTTCGCCGCGCGCACGCCCGGCTGGACGGCATGGGACTGGGCGTTCAGCCGGGCCGTCCAGTCGGCTCGCGCCCCGTGGCCGACGGGCGTCGCGCAGGTGCTGAACCTCGGCTTCAGCACGGTCTCGGGGATCGTCGTCGTCATCGTCCTGACGGCGTGGCTCACCTTCGCCGGGAGACGGGCCGACGCGGCACGGTCCGTCGTCATCGTCCTGGCCGGCTGGGGGATCAGCATGATCCTCAAAGTGGTGGTCGCGCGACCCCGTCCGCCGATCCAGCACGCCCTGCTCGGCGAACTGGGCGACAACAGCTTCCCGAGCGGCCACGTGTGCCTGACCCTGTCCCTGGCCGTCGTCGCCGCGCTGCTCGTGCGACGACGCTGGGTGATCGCCGTGGGCGCCGTCGTGGTCATGGCGCAGATGTTCGCGCGGATCTACCTGGGCGCTCACTACCTGACCGACACCGTCGGCTCGCTGGTCGCCGCACCCGCCGCCATCGTCCTGATATCGAGCCTGAGCCAGGGCCGCAGACTGGGCGTGCTGCTGCTGAACCGGGCCAACCGCCGGCGCTCGCGCGATGCGGGCCCGCCCGGCCGGCGGAAGATCCGGATCCTGCTGCTGCACGCCAACGGGATGGGCGGCACCATCAGATCGGTCTACAATCTGGCCGCCGAACTGGCCACCGATCACCAGGTCGAGATCGTCAGCGTCGTACGGACCCGGCCCGAACCCTTCTTCGCCGTGCCCGACGGTGTCACCGTCACCTTCCTCGACGACCGCACACAAGGGCGCCGCCGGGGGATCGCCGCGATGCCCAGCCGCCTGATCCCCCGCGACGAGGCCGCGTACCGGAGCTTCTCGCTGCGGACCGACTGGCTGCTCGTCCGCTTCCTGCGTGGACTGCGCGGAGGCGTCCTGATCACCACCCGGCCGGGGCTGAACCTGGTGACCGCCTTGTTCGCGCCGCCGGAGGTCATCACGATCGCGCAGGAGCACGTCGGCCTGGAATCCCACAGGCCCGGTGTCCGGGCGCTGATCCGCCGTAGATACGGCCGGCTGTCGGCGCTGGTGACACTGACCGAGGCGGATCTGGCCGCCTACCGCGCGCTGCTCGGGCCCGCCCCGCGCCTGGAACGCATCCCCAACGCGCTGACCCCGCTCACCGGCGGCCCGTCGCCTCTGCGGGAACGCACCGTGCTCGCCGTCGGGCGGCTCACCCGGATCAAGGGATTCGACCTGCTGATCAAGGCGTGGGAACAGGTGGCCCCCGACTTCCCGGACTGGCGGCTGCGCATCGTCGGGAAGGGCCCTCAGATGGCCAAGCTCGTCGCGGCCGTACACGAACGCGAGCTGCAGGACTCGGTGCAACTCACCGGAGCGCGGGCCGACATCGGCGCCCAGCTCGAAGCCGCCTCGGTCTTCGCGCTGAGCTCACGGCACGAGGGCTTCTCCATGACGATCGTCGAGGCGCTCAGCAAGGGCGTGCCCGTGGTCAGCTTCGACTGCCCGAACGGCCCCCGCGAGATCGTCACCCCGGAGCGGGACGGCCTGCTGGTGCCGCCCGGCGACACCGCCGCGCTCGCCGAGGCACTCGAAGAGCTCATCCGCGACGACAGGCGACGCCGGGAACTCGGCACGCGTGGCCTGCAGACCGCCAAGCGGTACGATCCGGCCCGCGTCGGCGGCCAGTGGCGCCGGTTGCTCGCCGACCTGGCCGAGGCGAGCTGAGGTGCCGACCGTGGCGATCGCCGAGGACGACCTGCCGCTGCGCGGCCTCCTCACCCGTGGTCTGCGGGAGGAGGGTTTCGATATCACATTGAGCGTCCCCACCGCCCGCGAGCTGCTCACAGGCGTCGAGGCGGGCCCGCCTGACCTGCTCGTCGTCGACATCGGCCTGCCCGACGCCGACGGCCGCGACGTCGTCATGGCGCTGCGAGCCCGGTGCGTGCACGTGCCCGTGTTGCTGATCACCGCGCGCGACAGGCTGCACGACCTGCTGGCGGGGTTCCGCGCGGGCGCCGACGACTACCTGGTCAAGCCATTCGCGTTCCAGGAGCTGATCGTGCGGCTGCACGCGCTGGCGCGCAGGGCCGTGCCCGCCGCCCCGGGCGAAGGGGGGCTGCGCCTGGACCCGGCGCGGCACTGCGCCACCGACGGGGAGCGCGTCGTCGATCTCACGCCGATCGAGTTCCGTCTGCTGGCCCCTCTGCTGGCCAGGCCGGGCGAGGTCGTCAGGCGGCACGCGCTGATCGCCGCCGCCTGGCCGGACGGCGCGATCGTGCACGACAACACCCTCGACTCCTACATCACACGGCTTCGCCGCAAGCTCGCCGGCCTGAACGGCGAGGCGAGCATCACCGCGGCGCGCGGCATCGGGTACCGGTTCTCGTGATCGGCCGCCGCCTCCTCGCGGTCACGACCGCCTCGGTCGCCGCCGCGCTGCTGGTCCTCACCATCGGTTTCTGGGCCGTTCTCACTCACGGTCTCGACCAGGACGCCGTACGCGTGCTGCGCTCCCGCGCCGAAGCCGCCATGACCACGGTCGAGGTGACACCAGGAGGGCTCGCCGTCGAGGATCCGCCGATGGACCAGGTGCTCGACGACAACACGTGGGTGTTCGACGCCGCCGGGCGCGCGCTGGCACGTCCACGTGCCGGAGCCGCCCTCGACCAGGCCGCCACCACGCTCACCACCGGGATGCGGGACGTCGGCGACGCGCGGCTGCTGGCCGTCCCCGTTCCACGGGGAGGAACCGTCGTGGTGAGCGTGTCGATGCGCCCGTATTGGGACAGCGGGCGGATCGCGCTGATGGCCGCCTCGGCGCTGGACCTGATCGTGCTGGGGCTGGTGGCCCTGCTCACCCGGCAGATCGTCCGGGCCGCGTTGCGGCCGGTCAGCGCGATGACCCGGCAGGCTCTGGAGTGGAGCGAGCACGACCTGGACCGGCGGTTCTCCTTTGGACCCGCCCGAGACGAACTCACCGGCCTGGCCGCCGGGCTCGACGTGCTGCTCGACCGTGTGGCGACCAACCTGCGGCACGAACGGCTGCTCTCGGCCGAGATCGCGCACGAACTGCGCACGCCCCTGGCACGGTTGCGCGCCGAGGCGGAGATCGCCCTGCTGCGGCCCCGGCCGGTCACGGAACTTCGGCGGGCGCTGGACGGTGTCGTGACGCACACGGGCGAGCTCGCCCAGGTCGTCGACACGTTACTGGGTTTCTCCAGGACTCCGATCACCTCCACGGGATGCCGGATCGGCGACGCGGTCCAGGGGCCGGGGGTGGACTTCGCCTGCGACCCCGGCCTGCGCGTGAGCTGCGAGCGCGAACTCGTGGCCCACGTCCTGGCCCCGTTGCGCCACAACGCCCGAGCGTACGGCTCGACGGATCAGGTGACGGTGGACCGCGACGGATCGGCCCTCACACTCACCGTCACCGACGACGGCCCGGGGGTCCGCCCCGGCGAAGAGGAGCTGATCTTCGACCCCGCCCACCGGGGCAGCGCGTCTCATCTGGCGGAAGGATCCGGGCTCGGCCTGGCCCTCGCCCGCCGGCTGGCGCGGGCGAGCGGCGGCGACGTGACCGCGCTTCCCGGATCGAAAGGCCGCTTCGTCGTCCGGCTGCCGCTGGCCTGAACGCGGTCAGGATGATTTCAGGCGGCCGATGTGAGCCTGCCGGCATGAGAACACTCAACAAGGTCCCTCAGGTCACGATCTTCTTCTGGATCATCAAGGTGCTGTGCACGACGGTCGGCGAGACGGCCGCCGACTTCCTCAACGCCGCCCTCGGCCTGGGCCTGACCAACACCACCTACGTCATGACCGCGCTGCTGATCGCCGCCCTGGTCATCCAGTTCTCGCTGCGCCAGTACATGCCCGGTGCATACTGGCTCGTCGTTGTGCTGATCAGCGTCGTGGGCACGCTGATCACCGACAACCTGACCGACGCCTTCGGTGTCCCGCTGGAGGTCACGACCATCGGGTTCGCGGTCGCCCTCGCGATCACCTTCGCCGCCTGGTACGCCGCTGAGCGCACGCTCTCGATCCACACCATCCACACGACGCGGCGCGAGGCGTTCTACTGGCTGGCCATCCTGTTCACCTTCGCCCTGGGCACCGCGGCGGGCGACCTGCTGGCCGAGTCGCTCAACCTCGGCTACGCCCTGTCGGCCGTGGTGTTCGGCGTCGTCATCGCGCTGGTCGCCACCGCCCACTACGGCCTGAAGCTCAACGCCGTGGCGGCGTTCTGGCTCGCCTACATCCTGACCCGGCCACTGGGCGCCTCGATCGGCGACTACCTGTCCCAGCCGGCGGACGCAGGCGGCCTGGGCCTGGGCACGGTCGTCACGAGCGGCCTGTTCCTGGCCACGATCCTGGGCTTCGTGCTCTACCTGAACGTCAGCCGGCGCGACCGGATCCCGGCGGCGGCACGTTGACCGGAACCTGACCGCGTCGCTGAGGGGGACGGTCGTGACCTTGAGAGGCACCCGGGACGGTCCGGGTGCGGGGAGAAGGCATAGCTTTGGGCGAGAACGTATCGGCCCGCGACCTGTTCAGGTGGTGAACTGATTGATCCGCGACCCGCGCCGGATCCTGGTGACCGGCGCGGCGGGCAGGCTCGGGCGTGCCACGCTCGGCCTGCTCGCCCATGAAGGCGTCCCGGCGACCGCACTCGACCTCGACGACCCCGGGGACCTGCCGGCAGACCGGGTGGTGACGGGCAGCGCGGGGGACGTGTCCGCCGTCCGTGCCGCGCTGGAGGGAGTGGACACCGTGATCCACTGCGCCGCGCTGGCGGCGCCGAGCCTCGGCACACCGGAGCAGGTGTTCGCCGGGAACACCCGGGCGACCTTCGTCGTCCTTGAGGAGGCGGCCCAGGCGGGTGTGCGGCGGGCCGTGATCGCCAGCAGCTTCTCGGTCCTCGGCCTGCCCTGGTCGTCACGGGAGCTGCATCCGGCGTACGTGCCGATCGACGAGGCCCTGCCGCTCCAGGTGGAGGATCCCTACGCCCTGTCGAAGCAGGTGGACGAGGCGACCGCCGCGATGATGGCCCGCCGCTACGGCATGGACTCGGTGGCGCTGCGCTTCCCCCTGCTCGGCGGGCCGGCCGACCAGCTCCCCGGCCGGGCCGCGAGCTACGCCGCCGATCCGCGAACGGGCGCCCACGAGCTGTGGACGTACCTGGACACCAGGGACGCCGCCCGGGCGAACTGGCTCGCCGCGACCCGTCCGGTGACGGGCGCCCACGTGCTGTTCGTGGCCGCGCCGACGACCCTGGCCCCGCAGCCCACCGAGGCGCTCCTCGACCGGTTCCATCCGGGTGCCGAACGCCGCGCCCCCCTGCCGGGGCGTGCGGCGCCCATCGACGTGAGCGCCGCCGCCGCGCTGCTGGGCTTCCACGCCGAGCACCTTTACCCCGTCGAAGCGGCCTCCGGCCTGGTGATCCAGTGAGCGGGCCCGGAGAGGGCGGCGTGATGCCGCAGACCCAGGCGCCATGGCCCGCCCGCGACGCCCTGCGCATCACCGGCGTGCGACCGATCGTGACCGCGCCAGAAGGCGTCCCCCTCGTCGTGGTGCGGGTCGACACCAACGACGCCGGGCTGTACGGCCTCGGCTGCGCCACCTTCACCCAGCGCTTCCACGCCGTCGCCACCACCGTCGAGCGGCACGTGGCCCCCATGCTGATCGGCCGGCACCCGGCCGACATCGAGGACATCACCCGCATGGTGTACCTGTCGTCGTACTGGCGGGGCGGGCCCGTGCTCAACAGCGCGCTGTCCGGCGTGGACCAGGCGCTGTGGGACATCGCGGGCAAACGGGCCGGCATGCCCGTGTACGAGCTGCTCGGCGGGCGGGTACGGTCGGCGGCCGAGCTCTACCTGCACGCGGGCGGCGCTTCGATCTCCGAGACCCTCGCCGAGGCCGGCAGGATCATCGACGATGGATACCGGCACGTCCGGGTGCAGGTCGGCCAGCCGGGGCTCGGCAGCTACGGCGCGCCAGGGAAGGGGGGCGGGTATCCCGGCCGCCCGAACCCCGACGGCTGGGACGTCCAGCAGTACCTGCGCACCGTGCCGGAGCTGATGGCCGCGGCCCGGGCTGAGCTCGGGGAGGAGATCGAGCTGCTGCACGACGTGCACCACCGCCTCTCGGTCAAGCAGGCCGTCGGCCTGGTGCGCGCGCTGGAGCCCTACCGGTTGTTCTTCCTGGAGGACCCGATCCCGCTGGAGCTGTACGACCGGCTTCCGGAGGTACGTGCCGCGGCTCCGATGCCGATCGCGGTGGGGGAGCAGGTCTCCTCGGTCGCCGACGCCGCCCGCCTGGTCACCGGGGGTGGGGTCGACCTGCTGCGCGTGCACGTGTCGGCGGTGGGCGGGCTCACCCCCGCACGCAAGCTGGTGGCGCTGTGCGAGCTCACGGGGGTGGGCACCGCCTGGCACGCGCCCGCCGACGTCTCGCCGATCGGCGCGGCGGCCAACGTGGCGCTCGACGTCACGACCCCGGCGTTCGCGATCCAGGAGGGGCACGTCTACAACGAGGCCACCCTCGCGGTGTTCCCCGGCACACTCGTTCCGCGCGGCGGCTACCTGTATCCCAACGACGCGCCCGGCTGGGGCATCGACGTCGACGAGGCCGCCGCGGCCGGTTACCCGCCGGTCACGCACCTGTTCGAGCGCTGGGCCGCCACGGTCCGCCGTCCCGACGGAGGGATCGAGGCGCCATGAGAAAGGGCCGGGGGGGCGCCCCCGCGCGGGGGGCCCGCGGGCGGTCGTTGGGGGTAGGACCGCGCCCCCGGAGCGCAGCCCGGC
>NZ_JBEZFH010000103.1:0-24370 GCF_040649355.1 Sphaerisporangium sp. NPDC049002
CACTCCCAGCGGATCCCGCGTCGGCGGACCCACGTGGGCCCACTTCTTGTACGACCAGAAGCGGAACAGCGTGCCGAGGGCCGTGCCGATGATGAGCGAGATGTTGTAGCTCACCGGGTCGACGATTTCGAGCGTGTACTCGACGAAGCCGATGATGAGCAGCGAGATCAGCAGGCCGATGCCGTTGAGCACGAAGAAGAGGAAGTACTCGCGGGCCAGGCCGGACTGCTCGCGGTGCCGCCACGTCCAGTAGCGGTTGGCGAGGTAGGCCAGCGTGGCGGCGACCACGGTCGCGATGACCTTGGAGGTCAGCGGCCCGAGCTGCACCCCGTACCGCAGCAGGTTGGTGCCGCCGAAGTCGACGACGAAGGCGACGGCGCCGACCGTGCCGAACTTGGCCAGCTCGCGGAAGAGCGAGGAGAACCTGTCATACAGGCGACGAATGAGCTGCACAACAGTCCTTCCTCGGGTTCCGAAGCCCCCTCAGGTTACCGGTGCTCCGTCGGGCCCCGCGTCCGGTCACGCAAGCTCGTCAAAAACACTGTTTGGTGAAATATCGCGACTTTCACGGGTAGTAACTGACGTGGTGCGCTAGGCTGCGCCGCAGATCGCAAAGGTGTGCCCTGGAGAGGTGGCTCCTAGCGTGCTGCGCCGACTGGTCGCTCTGGGAATCAGTGCCGCCCTGCTGACAGCCTGTGGCGCACAGGACGACGGTCAGCCGGACCGTACCCCGACACCCGGGTCCGTGGCCGCCCCGGCCCAGACCGTGGGACCCGAGGACGCCATCGCCGCGTTCGGCCTGCTCAAGGAGCTTGACGACGCCTGGAAGAAGCACGACTGCGCCAAGGTGGCCTTCCTGACGACCTCGGCGGCCGGCGAACTGGGCGCCCGTGCCTGCGAGGCGGTCAAGAACAGCCGTCCTGCCCCCGCACCTCTGAACTACAGCGATGCCGACTATTTCCTGCCCGACCATCCCGCGGAGCGTCCTTGGTTCGTCGCGCTGGCCCACGAGCCCCGGCCGTCCTACTTCCTCTTCGTCCGCGAGGAGGACCGCTGGCGGCTCGCTTACGGCCCGATCCGGGTCCTCGGGGCCGCTCCCGACCTCGACACCCAGCAGACGACCCGTGCCGTGCCCACCGACGATCCTGACGACGGGGTCCGCGCCCGGCTCGTGCCCCAGAAGCACCTGGCCTTCCTGTCCGACCGCGCGGGGCTGAGCGGCGTGCGGTTCGCCTCGGGCGACCCGATGCGCGCCCTGCTCGCCGAGCTGATCGGGAAGCCGGCCACTGTACGGCCCGACCGGCTCAGCTCCGACGTCCAGCTCGTACCGTCCGAGACCAGGGCCCTCGGGCTGGCCGACGGCGGTGCGCTGGTCTTCCACGCACTCAAGATCGTGTACACGCAGAAGACGGGCGCGCGCGGGCTCGCCCATCCCCTCTTCGGCGCGGGCGCCGTGCGCGCCTTCACCGGCAAGCCGGGTCCCAAGGCCATCCACGCGGCCGAGGTGGTCCTTCTCGCGACCAAGGTCACCGCCGACGGGAAGCTGACCACCGTCGCGATGACCAGAGGCCTCGCCGACATCACCGCCTGACCCTCGCGCGCCCCCCGTACGGGAGACCGGCCGACATCACGGCCACCCGATGGTCCTGGGTAGGGTTTGAGCTTGTGACCAGTGTTGTGACCAGGGGCGAAACGCCTCCTATCGGGCCTGTCGTCGGCATGGTCGGCGCGGGCCAGCTCGCCCGCATGACCCAGCAGGCGGCCATCGCGCTCGGCGTCGAGCTGCGCGTCCTCGCCAACTCCCTCGACGAGAGCGCCGCCCGGGTGATCGCCGACACGCGGCTCGGCGACTACCGCGACCTCGCGGCGCTGCGCGAGTTCGCCGCCGGCTGCGACGCGATCACCTTCGACCACGAGCACGTGCCGACCGGCCACATCCGGGCACTCGCCGCCGACGGCGTCGCCGTTCACCCGGGGGCCGAGGCGCTCGTGCACGCGCAGGACAAGGCCGTGATGCGCGAGCGGCTCACCGCGATCGGCGTCCCCTGCCCCGCCTGGGCCCGGGTCTCGTCCGCCGACGACCTTGAGGGATTCGGCAAGGAGCACGGCTGGCCCATCGTGGTCAAGGCGGTGCGCGGCGGCTACGACGGCCGGGGCGTCTGGATCTGCTCGTCCGCGGAGGAGGCCACGGAGGTGCTGGCCAGCGGCACCGACCTGATGGCCGAGGCGTTCGTGCCCTTCGAGCGCGAGCTGGCCGTGCTCGTGGCGCGGTCGCCGCACGGCCAGGGGGTCAGCTACCCGGTGGTGGAGACCGTCCAGCGGGACGGCATCTGCGTCGAGGTCATCGCGCCCGCGCCGGGCCTCGACCCGGAGGCCGCCGCGGTGGCGCAGCACACCGCGCTCAAGATCGCCAACGAGCTCGGCGTTACCGGCCTGCTCGCGGTGGAGATGTTCCAGCTCCCGGGCGGCCGGATCGTGGTCAACGAGCTGGCGATGCGCCCGCACAACAGCGGCCACTGGACCATCGAGGGCGCCCGCACCTCCCAGTTCGAGCAGCACCTGCGCGCCGTCCTCGACCTGCCGCTGGGCTCCCCGGCCCCGGCCGCGCCCGTCGTGGTCATGGTCAACGTCCTCGGCGGGGAGGATCCCGGCGTCTTCGGCCGCTACGAGCACGTGATGGCCCACGACCCTGGCGTGAAGATCCACTTTTACGGCAAGGAGGTGCGGCCCGGCCGGAAGATCGGGCACGTCACCGCGCTCGGCACCGACCTCGACGAGGTACGGGCCCGCGCCCGCCACGCCGCCGTCCACCTCGCCACGGGAGAGTACGTCTGATGACCGGAGATCCCGTGGTCGGCATCGTGATGGGCAGCGACTCCGACTGGCCGGTGATGCGGCTCGCCGCCGAGGCGCTGGATGAGTTCGGCGTCCCCTTCGAGGCCGACGTGGTCTCCGCGCACCGCATGCCCCAGGAGATGATCGCCTACGGCGAGCAGGCGGCGTCCCGGGGAATCCGGGTGATCATCGCGGGCGCCGGGGGAGCCGCCCACCTTCCCGGCATGCTGGCGGCCGTGACCCCGCTCCCGGTCATCGGCGTTCCGGTGCCGCTGAAGTACCTCGACGGCATGGATTCGCTGCTGTCCATCGTGCAGATGCCCGCGGGCGTGCCTGTGGCCACCGTGGCGATCGGAGGGGCCCGCAACGCCGGGCTGCTCGCCGTGCGCGTCCTCGCCGCCGCCTCCGAGGAGCTGCGCTCGAAGATGACGGCCTTCCAGGCAGCACTCAGGGACCAGGCGCACGCCAAGGGCGCCCGGCTCCGTGCCGAGGCCGAGGCCCTGGGAAGCCCCGGCCCGACGGGCTGAGAAAGGTCTGGGCTACGGGCGGCCCAGGGCGCGGTAGTGCCAGCCCGAGGCGCGCCAGGTCTCGGCGTCAAGCGCGTTGCGGCCGTCCACGATCTTGCGGGCGGCCACGACGCCGCCGAGCTTCTCGGGGTCGAGGTCGATGAACTCCTGCCACTCGGTCAGGAGCAGCACGACGTGCGCGCCGCGCGCGGCGTCCAGCGCCGAGGAGCCGAAGCCGAGGGTCGGATGGGCCTTGCGGGCGTTGGCGAGCGCCACCGGGTCGTAGACGGTCACCTTCCCGCCCTGCTCGCGGATCTTCACGGCCACGTCGAGAGCCGGGGAGTCGCGGATGTCGTCGGAGTTGGGCTTGAAGGCCGCCCCGAGCACGCCGACCGTACAGCCGCGGAACGAGCCGCCCGCCAGCTCGCGGGCCAGGTCGACCATGCGGGCCCGGCGGCGCATGTTGATCGCGTCCACCTCGCGCAGGAACGTCAGCGCCTGGTCGGCGCCCAGCTCGCCCGCGCGCGCCATGAACGCCCGGATGTCCTTGGGCAGGCAGCCGCCGCCGAAGCCGAGGCCCGGGTTGAGAAACCGGCCGCCTATGCGCTCGTCGAACGACAGCGCGAGCGAGAGGTCCTTGACGTCGGCGTGCGCGGCCTCGCAGACCTCGGCCATCGCGTTGATGAACGAGATCTTGGTGGCCAGGAAGGCGTTGGCCGCGACCTTGACCAGCTCGGCGGTCGGGTAGTCGGTGATGATCAGAGGGGTGCCCTCCGAGAGCATGGGCTCATACACCTCGCGCATCACCTTTTCGGCCTTGTCCGAGACGAGGCCGAGCACGATGCGATCGGGATGCATGGTGTCCCGCACGGCGAAGCCCTCGCGCAGGAACTCGGGGTTCCACGCGAGCTCCACCAGCTCGCCGGCGGGCGCGAGCCGTACGAGCTTGTCGGCGAGGCGCTGGGCGGTGCCGACCGGTACGGTCGACTTGCCGACGACCAGGCACTCGCGGTCGAGGTACGGGGCGAGCGACTCGACGACCGCGTCCAGATAGGACACGTCGGCCGCGTACTCGCCTTTCTTCTGCGGGGTTCCCACGCAGACGAAGTGCACGTCGCCGAACTCGGCGGCCTCCTGGTAGGAGGTCGTGAAGCGTAGCCGGCCCGACTCAAGCCCGCGCTGGAGCAACTCCTCCAGCTCGGGCTCGTGGATGGGAAGCTCGCCGGCCTGCAGGCTGGCGACCTTGGCCGGGTCCACGTCCAGCCCCAGCACTTCGAAGCCCAGCGCGGCCATGCACGCCGCGTGCGTGGCACCCAAGTATCCGGTCCCCAGGACCGTCAGGCGATAGGACACGAGCGTGCTCCTTCCATGTACGGCTGTCGACCCAATCTTTACCGTTACGTTGCCGAGGCATGTTACCGGCCCCCCTACCTCCTGCAACAGTACAAATAGGACATTTCGCCAGAGGGGTGACTTCCATATACCCCTGCTTCGGCCACCGTATTGTTGGACGTCCTAGTATTTGTCCATGAGCTTCCCTCTGTACGCGCCCGCCGAAGAGCACGAGATGCTGCGTGAGACCGTGCGGGCCCTCTCCGATGAGA
Source organism: Sphaerisporangium sp. NPDC049002 (assembly GCF_040649355.1). Taxonomy (NCBI): domain Bacteria; kingdom Bacillati; phylum Actinomycetota; class Actinomycetes; order Streptosporangiales; family Streptosporangiaceae; genus Sphaerisporangium; species Sphaerisporangium sp. NPDC049002. The sequence continues at coordinate 4,946 of NZ_JBEZFH010000103.1, forward strand.
AGATCGCCCCGCACGCCGCCGCCGTCGACGAGAACGGTGAGTTCCCGTGGGAGGCGTACAAGGCGCTCGTCGCCGCCGAGCTGCACGCCGTACACATCCCTGAGCAGTATGGCGGGGCGGGGGCCGACGCGCTCGCGACCGTGATCGTGATCGAGGAGGTCGCGCGGGCCTGCGCGTCGTCCTCCCTTATCCCGGCCGTGAACAAGCTTGGCACGGTGCCGCTGCTGCTGTCCGCCTCCGAGGAGCTCAAGCAGCGTTACCTGGCTCCCGTGGCGCGCGGCGAGGGCATGTTCTCGTACGCCCTGTCGGAGCCCGAGGCCGGCTCCGACGCCGCGGCGATGAAGACGCGCGCGGTCCGCGACGGCGACCACTACGTGCTCAACGGCACCAAGATGTGGATCACCAACGCGGGTGTGTCGGAGTTCTACACGGTCATGGCGGTCACCGACCCGCAGGCCGGCGCCCGGGGCATCTCCGCGTTCGTCGTGGAGAAGGACGACGAGGGCGTGAGCTTCGGCGCCAAGGAGAGGAAGCTCGGCATCAAGGGCTCGCCCACCCGCCAGGTCATCTTCGAGAACGCCCACATCCCGGCGGACCGGCTGATCGGCGAGGAGGGCACGGGCTTCAAGACCGCCCTCGCGACCCTCGACCACACCCGCATCACCATCGCCGCCCAGGCCCTCGGCATCGCCCAGGGCGCGCTCGACTACGCCATCGGCTACGTCAAGGAGCGCAAGCAGTTCGGCAAGCCCATCGCCGAGTTCCAGGGGCTGCAGTTCATGATCGCCGACATGGCGATGAAGCTGGAGTCCGCCCGGCAGCTCACGTACGCGGCGGCGGCCAAGTCCGAGCTCGCCATGCACGGCCAGAAGGTCGCCGACCTCACCTTCTTCTCCAGCGCGGCCAAGTGCGCCGCCTCCGACGCCGCCATGGAGATCACCACCGACGCCGTCCAGCTCCTCGGCGGCTACGGCTACACCCGCGACTACCCGGTCGAACGCATGATGCGCGACGCCAAGATCACCCAAATCTACGAGGGCACCAACCAAATCCAGCGCATGGTCATGGCCAGGCAGCTCCTCAAGTAGGCCCCTGGACAGCGAGAACCCGGTCCCGAGGGAGTTTCCGGGACCGGGTTCGTCATGTCAGTGGATGATCTTAGGAGGGTGCCTGTTCCGTCCCTGTTCCGTGGGACGCCGCGCGCGGACGGGACAGGCGATCGTCTATCGCCTTGCGGGCACGGTCGTGCGAGCCCGGCATCAGGTGGGCGTAGACGCGAAGGGTGAATCCCAGGTCCGCGTGGCCGAGGTACTCGGCGAACTCCTTGACCGACACACCACCGGCGAGCATCACACTCGCGTAGTAGTGCCGGAGCTGGTGTACGCCCTCCTTGCGGCTCGTGGCGAACCGCTGACGGGACCTGGAATCCTTCTCCGGCTGCGGGATCACTCCGGCTTGGGCGATGGCCGGTTTCCACACGAGTTCGCTGTAGCTCCGAGCTTTGATGAACGTGTCATCGTTCCACCGGAACAACAGGTTGTGGGTGCGCGGAGCAGACGGCCTCATCCACACCGAACCTGGCATGGGTTCCTTCGTCACCGAGCCCGAGGAGCCCGAGGAGCCCAAGGCCGAGTGAGTCGCCGGCCGTCCGTTCCCTTGCTCGTAGGTACGACGATCCGAAATGCTGCCGCCCATGAGCTATGACTTGGCAGTCTGGGAAGGCGAACGGCCTTCCACTACGAAGGCGCTGGCAGCAAAGTACGAAGAGCTGATGGCGTATCTGGAGGCAGACGACAGCTCAGCACCAACACTGCGAATTCGCGCGTACGTGGAAGCTCTGCTTCGCCGCTGGCCTGACATCACCACTGACGAAGGGGAAGACAGCCCATGGTCAACAGGCCCGCTGCTGGGTGAAGCCTCCGGATCGATGATCTACTTCCCGTTGCGGTGGAGTATGGCGGACGAGGCATCGGCCTTCGCCGCCCAGCTCGCAGAAGAGCATGGACTCGTGTGCTACGACCCACAGATGGACTCCCTCCGTCCGTAAGCCCGATCCAGCTCATCCGTGTACTCCAAACTCAGGTCGCGCCGCTGCCGAAATGTTTCACGATCCGTTTCCGGAGCGCGTCCGCGTCCGCGTCGTTGAGTTCGTCGAGGATCGTCAGGGCCTCCTGCCAGCGGTCACGGGCCTGGGCGATGTCACCTGTCGCGGCGTATGTGTCGCCGAGGTGGGTGAGGACGGCGGCTTGGAACGAGCGGGCACCCACCTCCTGGAACACGGCGAGGGCCTGCTGGAAGCAGTCGATCGCTTCGTCGAAGCGGCCGAGGTGGTGATGGGCGTAGCCGATGCTGTCCAGCGTGCCCGCTTGGCCGTACCGAGAGCCGATCTGCCGCTGCAGGATGAGGGCCTGCTCGCCCGAGGCGAGGGCCTCGGCGTAGTCCCCCACACGGGCGCGGCACCAGCCGACCATGTTGAGGGCGTTCGCCTGCCCGGTGACGTGGTCTGCCGATCGGAACAGAAGCAGGGCCTCCGAGGCGTGGTCCAGCGCCGTGCGGTAGTCGCCCTGTCCCTCCAGCGCCAGTGCGAGACTGATGTGCACGTTGGCGCGAGCGGTGTCGTCGCCGTGTCCGGTGGCCAGTTCCAGCGCCTCCCCCAGGTGGGCACGCGCCTCATCGAAGCGGCCGAGCTGTGCGCAGGCGGTGCCGAGGACGCGGAGCACTCTGATCTGACCGGTACGGTCGCCGAGACGCCTCGTGGCCTCCAGTGCTATGAGCTGTACGGTCATGCGGTCGGTCCAGTGCCCCCGGCGTTCCAGGAACTCGGTCGTGGTCCAGGCCAGTTGCCAGGCGTGGACGTCGAACCCTGATCGGTGCGCGTGCCGCACGGCCGCGAGCAGGTTCTGGTGCTCAGCGGCGAACCAGTGCGTCGCCCGCTCGGAATCCGGGACATCACCCCGTGTCACTCCCGGCCCGGGTCGCGCCACCACCACCGGGTCGCGGTGAGGATTGAGCGACATGGCCGCCGTCTGGGCGGTGTGCAGGTAATGGTCGAGTAGCCGGTGTGTCGCCGCGTACCCCTCGGCGGCATCGTCCTGCAGGGAGAGCTCGGCGCTGTACGCCCGGAGCAGGTCGTGCGAGGTGAACCGGCCGGGCCGGTGCTCGGTGACCAGGCCCGCCGCGGTCAACTCGGCGAGCAGGCCGCGCGCCGTCTCCGACGTGACCCCGGCGAGACTAGCCGCGGCCGCCGTGGCGATGTCGGCGCCCGCGGTCAGCCCGAGCAGACGGAACACGCGGGCCGCGGCAGGCCCCAGAGTGCGGTACGACCAGGAGAAGACCGCGCGGACCTCGCCGGCCTCGTCCCCCGCGCTGAGGAGGTCCAGGCGCCCGCGCTCGTCGCGCAGTTCGTCGGCGAACACCGAAAGCGGGGAGGCTGGATGTCCGGCGGCTCGGGCGGCCACGATCGCCAGGGCCAGGGGCAGCCGCGCGCACCAGGTGATGATCTCGTCCATCGCATCGGGTTCGGCGGCGGCGCGCTCGGGGCCCAGGCGCCGCGCCAGCAGTTGCCGCGCTTCGCCGGCGGCCGGCGGATCCAAGGCGAGCGGATGGGCGCCTTCCACGGCGACGAGGCTGGTGAGCTGGTTGCGGCTGGTCACCAGCACCATGCTGCCGGGTGCCCCGGGCAGCAGTGGTCGTACCTGCTCGGCATCTCGGGCGTTGTCCAGCACCACCAGCATTCGGCGCCGGGCGAGCAAACTCCGGTACAGCGCCGTCTGCCTGTCCACGTCGGACGGCAGGTTTGAGACCGGGACGGCCAGGGCGTGCAGGAATCCGCCAAGTGCTTCGCCCGGTGTCATCGCCGGCCTGTTCGGGGCGAATCCGCGGAGGTTGACGTAGAGCTGGCCGTCGGGGAACCGTGCGGAGGCCCTGTGGGCCCAGTGCACCGCCAGAGCCGTCTTTCCCACGCCCGCCGTGCCTGACAGCGTCGCGATGAGGACCGCGGTGGGCTGGTCGGCAGCGCGGGCGAGAATCGCGTCAAGTTCGGCGATCTCGGTGTCGCGCCCGGTGAACCCGCGCACGTCCAGAGGGAGTTGCGCCGGGGGCGCGGTCCGGGCGTCCGCGGTCGCCGGTGAAGCCGTGCCGGTTTCGGCCGCCGCCGGCGGTGCGGGTGCCGGTCCGGATTCCGCTCCGTTCCCGCACAGGAGCGCCCGGTGCAGCTCGCGCAGTTCCTTTCCAGGGTCTAGGCCGAGTTGGTCGGCCATCCGTCGCCGAAACGTGTCGTAGCAGTCCAGAGCCTCCGGGATGCGTCCGGCGGCGTGCAGGGCACGCATCAGCGCCGTGACCAACGGCTCCGCCAAGGGGTTCTCCAGCAGCAGGTCGGCGAGTGGGCCGATGACCGTGGCCGCTTCGCCCAGGCGTAGTTCCGCCTGCGCCCAGCGCACCGCCGTGTCGAGGTGCTGCTGGTGCCATGCCTGTCGCACGCGGTCCGCCCAGTCGCCTTCGATGCCGCAAAGGGGGGCGCCCCGCCACAGCCCCAGAGCCTGCCGCAGCAGCCCGGCCTCCTCCGTCTCCGCGCATTTCCCGATTCGCGCCTGTCCGACGAGGCGCCTGAAGCGGTGCAGGTCGATGCTGTCGGGATCGACGTCCAGCACGTACCCTCCGCTGCGGCGCCTGAGCCGCGCCGATCCTTCCTCGCCGGTGCTCACCTGCTCCAGCACCCGCCGCATCCTGGCCAGATAGACATGGAGCGTGTGCCGTGCCCGCTCCGGCGGAGCCTCGCCCCACACCCGATCGACCAAGGTCTCCACGGGCACCGGCCGTGGGGTGTCCACCGCCACGGCCGCCCACACGGCCCGCTGCCGCGGAGGTCCGAGATCCACCGGCCGACCCGCCGTCCATAACTCCATCGGGCCCAGCATGCGTAACTCCACGATGCTCTCTCCCCCGTAAGCGCGAGCTCCGCCTGATCTCCCGTTGACCAGGTGATTAAGAAATCTGCAGCGTTTCGGCCACTTTCCTGGCCGATGCTGAACCCGTGATCGCCCCGTGTCAACCGGGTTCACGGGGGACGAAGTACGGACCGAACCGCCGGAAGCGTGATCGGCGACTTCGGTCCGAAACGCGAAGGAGAAAATCGTGAGCCGTCTCATCGACCGGATGATCGATCGGATCGTCCCCAAGGCCACCGCGTCCGCCTGTGACTACCGCGACGTGTGCAACGCGGCCGGCCATCCGGGCCTCTGGTGGCGCGAGTGCTGTGCGCAGACCGGCTGTTCCTGGACCTACGTCGGCCCCTGCTGACCGGCTGTGACGACACCGGGTGGCGGCGCCACGCCGCCACCCGGGCTTCCCGCGAGGAGTGACATGGGCATGGAGTACGTGAGGGCGGCGTGCGCCACCCTGATCGCGGTGGTCTTCGCGGCCTCCGCAGTGTCGAAGCTGCGGGATTTCAGGGGGTTCGCCCGGTCCCTTCCAACGCTCGTCCCGGTCAGGGCCCGCCTGGTCCGGCCGCTGGCCCTGGTCGTCGTCGCCGCGGAGACGGCGACCCCGATCCTCCTGGCGGTGCCCCGGGCGACCTCGTACGGCTTCGCGCTCGCGTGCGCCCTGCTCACGGCGTTCACCGCCGCGATCGCCGGCGTCCTACGACGGGGGCGGCAGGCTGCGTGCCAGTGCTTCGGCGCGTCCAGTGAGCCCGTCGGTCACCGTCACCTCGTCCGTAACGGCGCGCTGTTGATCAGTACGGTCCTCGGCGGGCTCGCGCCGCAGGGCCTTCCGGCTCCGGCCGGTCTGGCGGTGGCGGTCACGGCAGGCGTCGCCGGAGCGATGCTGATCATTTCGTTCGACGACGTCGTCGACCTGTTCGCGAGGAGCTCCTGATGCCCTACCTTGCCGCCGCCGTGGTGTTGCTCGGTGTGCTGTGCCTGCTGAACCTGGCGCTAATGATCGGGGTCCTGCGCCGGCTGCGAGCGCAGGCCGTCCAGGCGGACGTCCCAGCGGGGGCGCCGTCCGCGCTGGGACCGCGCTCTTCCATCGGGGAGTTCACGGCCGTCACCACTGACGGCGAGCTGGTGTCCGCCGCCACCTTGACCGGGGTGGTGGGCTTCTTCTCCTCCGGCTGCGAACCCTGCCACCGGCTGCTGCCGCGTTTCGTCGAGCATGCGCGGAAGCTGGGGCGCGAGAACGTGCTGGCGGTGTTCGGCGGCGACGACGAGGCGGCGGTACGGGCCCTCACACTTGTCGCCCGGGTCGTCGTGGCCGACCGCGACGGCGGAGCGGTGGCGCGCGCGTTCCAGAACACGTGGACCCCCATGCTCTACCTCATCGGCGACGACCACCGGATCGTCGCCGTGGGCACTCGCATGGAGGAATTGCCCCTCCCGGACCGGGACGACAGGGTCGCGGGCAAGGGGCGGCGGTGAGCGCCGTAGAGAAGAGGGATCTGCGCATCAGCCTGCGAGAGCAGCGCGCCTCCATCACCGAGGCCCTCTCGATCATCTGGCGGGCGGCATCGGTTGATGTGGCGGTGCTCCTGCTGCTGACCTTCGTCGCGGCCGCGGCGCCGATCGCGACCGCGTGGCTGACCAAGCTGGTGATCGACCGATTGACGGCTCCGGACGGCGCGGTCGCGGGACTCGCGCTCGGACTGGCCGGCACCGGACTGGGAGCCGCCGTCCTCCCGGCGATGCTCCGCCACCTTCGAGCCCACATCGGCAGGGCCGCCAACCTGGCCGCCATCGAGCGGCTGTTCGTGGCGGTCGAACGCCAGGTCGGGCTGCGCACCTTCGAGGATTCGTCCTTCCATGATCGCCTCCGGCTGGCCCAGGGGGCCACCGGTCGCATCGCCGAGTTGGTGGACGGCATCGGCAACGGTCTCGGAGGCGTGCTCTCCCTCGTCGGTTTCGTGGCATCCCTGCTCATCCTCAGCCCGGCGATGACCATGGTGGTGCTCCTGGCCGCCATTCCCGCCCTCGTCGCCGAGCTGTATCTCGCACGGCGCCGAGCGAGCACGGAATGGAACGTCGAACAGTACTACCGGCGGGAGTTCTTCTATAGCCAGCTGCTCACCGGGGTAGCCGCGGCCACGGAGATCCGCCTTTTCGGCATCGGGGCGTTCCTGCGCGCCCGGATGATCGGCGAACGACTGTCGGCGAACACGGCGATCCGGCGGATGGACCTGCGGGAACTCCGCACCCAGGCCGGACTGACGGTGCTGGGCGCGGGGGTCGCCGGGGCCGGCCTGTGGTGGGCGATCGCCGCTGCACGGCGCGGCGAGCTGAGCATCGGAGACGTCTCCATGTTCCTCGCGGCCGTCGGCGGCGTGCAGTCCGCCCTGGGGACGCTGACGTCGTCGATCTCCGGCTGGCAGGCGAGGCTGCTCGCCTTCACCCACTACGTCGCCGTCGTAACGGCCGAACCGGACCTGCCGCACGCGGAGCATGGGCACGCGCCGCCGCTGCGGCAGGGCGTCGAACTGCGGGACGTGTGGTTCCGCTACAGCGACGACCATCCCTGGGTTCTGCGTGGGGTGAACCTGACCATCCCGCACGGATGCGCCGTCGCACTAGTCGGGCTGAACGGCGCGGGAAAGAGCACGCTGGTCAAGCTGCTGTGCCGGATGTACGACCCGACCCGAGGTCAGATCTTGTGGGATGGAACGGATCTGCGCGACATCCCCCCGGCCATGCTGCGTGAGCGGATCAGCGCCGTGTTCCAGGACCACATGAACTACGACATGACGGCCCGCGACAACATCGTCCTCGGCGACCTGAGCGCACGGCATGACCAGGGACGCATCGAGGAGGCGGCCGCACGTGCCGGGCTGCACGACACGCTCGCCGCCCTTCCCCGGGGTTACGGCACGCCCCTCACCCGCATCTTCATGATCGGGGATGACAAGGATGATCCGGCGGTCGGCGTCGTCCTGTCCGGCGGTCAATGGCAGCGGCTCGCGCTCGCCCGGGCCTTCGTGCGGAACGACAGGGATCTGATGATCCTCGACGAGCCGAGCTCCGGCCTGGATCCGGAGGCCGAACACGAGATCCACACCGGCATGCGGGAGTACCGCGAGGGCCGGACCAGCCTGCTGATCTCGCATCGGCTCAGCGCCGTCCGCGACGCCGACTACATCGCCGTCCTCGACGACGGACGGATCACCGAACACGGGTCGCACGAGGTCCTGCTCGCCGCCGGCGGCAGCTACGCCAGGCTCTTCCGGCTCCAGGCCGCCGGATACCAGGAGGCTCTGTGAAGCTCGCTCTTCCGGCCGCCGGGATGCTGCTGGCCGTCGGCCTGCTGGCGCTCTGGGCCCGCCGCGGCTTCCTGGCCACGACCGTCCACGGTACGAGCATGGAACCGACGCTGCGACCGGGCGACCGCCTGCTGGTCCGCAGGACGAAGCGCGTCCGCGCGGGACAGATAGTGGTCTTCGTCTACCCCGGCGGGCCGCACACCGAAGAGCCCGTACCCGAGCGGGACCGCCCGCTCCTCATCAAGCGGGCCGTGGCCGTGCCGGGTGATCAGGTGCCTGTCGCATGGGAGCATCCGGATGTCCACGAAGTGGCAGGCACGGTGGTGCCGCGCGGAGCTCTCGTCGTGCTGGGCGACAACCGTGCGACCAGCTGGGACTCCCGGCACTACGGTCTGGTGTGCCACGACCGCTTCGTCGGCGTCGTGATCCGGCGGCTGCCCGGACGGGAACCGTCCGAAGGGGATAAGCCCCACGGGGCCATGGCGGGCTCGCGCACCGACCACCTCGCCTCCCGCGAGGAGTGATCGCCCGACGAATCTGGCGAGGCCGAGTGTGATGACCACGGCCGGTCTGGCGAAGGATTCGCCCGCCGAGGCCAGGTTCGTAAGCTGGGGGTGTGTCCCCCGCACTGGTTCTGCTCGATGGAGTGCGCTGGCAGGGTGCGCGCGTGGTCGGTGATCGCGCGCAGACCCTGCTGGCCGTACTCGCCATGCACGGGCGTGGGGGGCTCAGTGACGAGCGCCTGGTCGAGGAGTTGTGGCCCGACGAGGCGCCGGCCAACCCGACGAAGGCGCTGCAGGTGGTCGTCTCGCGGACCAGGGCGGCGACCTGCGCCGACGTGGTGGTGCGGCTCCCGCGTGGTTACCGGCTCGGGCTGCCCGCCGGTCAGGTGGACGCGCTGCTGCTCGGCGCGCTGGTGGAGAAGGCACGGGCCGCGCTGGGCGAAGACGACATGGAGCTCGCGCGTCGCCACGCCGAAGAGGCCATGGGTCTCGTGGCCGGCGGCATGGATGGCGCCACGGGCCCACTCGCCGAGCTGAGGGGCGTCGCCGCGGGGTGGGTGGCCGAGGCGCGCCGGGTGGCGGCGATCGCGCGGGGCCGGAGCGGCGCTCACGAGGGCGCGCTGCCGCTGCTGGAAGAGGCCGCGGCCGATCGGCCGCACGACGAGGAGCTGCTCGCCTGCCTGCTGCGCAGCGAGGCCGCCGTACGCGGCGCCGGCGCCGCCCTGGAGCGCTACGAGCGGTATCGCGCGGGCCTGGTCGCGCGGCTCGGCACCGAACCAGGGCCTGAGCTCGCCCGCGTGTACGCCGAACTCCTCCTGGCCGATCGGCCGGTGCGTGAGGGCATCCTGTTCGATGGTTCCTCGCTGCTCGGCCGCGACGGCGATATTCGTGCGGTACACGCCCTGTTGCAGACCAACCGGGCGGTCTCCATCATCGGCCCTGGCGGGCTGGGCAAGACGCGGCTGGCTCATGTCGTCGGCAGGAACGCCGCGCAGCCCGTCGCCCACTTCGTCGAACTCGTCGGCGTCTCCTCGCCGGAGGGCGTGGTGGGCGAGGTGGGCTCGGCGCTCGGGGTCCGGGACTCGGTCAGCGGGCGCCGTGCCCTGACCGCCGAGCAGCGCTCCGACGTTCGCGCCCGGATCGCCCAGCATCTCGACCAGACTCCGGCGCTGCTGATCCTGGACAACTGCGAGCACGTGATCGAGGCTGTCGCCGATCTGGTGGCGTTCCTGACCGTGACGACCCGCGACCTGCGGGTGCTGATCACCTCGCGCGCCCCCTTGTCGATCCCCGCCGAACGCGTCTACCTGCTCGGCGAGCTGCCCACGGGCGACGCGGTGGAGTTGTTCCGCCAGCGCGCCACGGCCGCCCGTCCAGGTGTGCGGATCGCTGAGGAGGTGGTCGAGCAGGTCGTCGCCCGCCTCGACGGCCTGCCGCTCGCGATCGAGCTGGCCGCGGCCAAGGTGCGGGTGATGTCGGTGGAGGAGATCGCGCGGCGCCTGGCGGACCGGTTCGCCCTGCTGCGCGGCGGGAACCGTATGGCCCCCGACCGGCACCAGACGCTGCTGGCGGTCATCGACTGGTCGTGGAATCTGCTGGACGAGCCAGAACGGCGGGCGTTGCGGTGGTTGTCGCTGTTCGGCGACGGTTTCACGCTGGCCGCGGCCGAGCACGTACTCGGCCCGGAGGCCCTGCACGTCGTGGACGTGCTGACCGAGCAGTCGATGGTGAGCGTCCGCGAGACGACGTACGGCCTCCGCTACCGGATGCTGGAGACCGTCAGGGAGTTCGGGCGGATGCGGTTGGGGGAGGCCGGCGAGGAGGCGCCCGCCCGGGCGGCGCAGCGGGCCTGGGCGACGGAGTACGCCCTCGAACACGCCTTCGAGCTGTTCGGCCCTGCGCAGTTCGCGGCGGTCGACGCGTTGCACGCCGAGGAGAGCAACCTCGCCGATCTGCTCCGGCAGGCTCTCAGCGAGTCCGATCCCGTGACGACCGTCCAGTTGCTGGCCGGCGTCGGCGCGCTGTGGTCGATCCGTGGCGACCACTCCCGGATCCTCGTCCACTGGGACGCGATCACCCAGGTGATCACCGGCTGGACGCCGCCGCCGTACCTTGTGGAGGTGACCAGGGCCGCCACGATGATCACGCTCATGAACATCGCGGTCCTCATTGATCGCCGCGGCGATCCGTTGCGCGATCTCCTCCGCACGCTGCCCGCCGGTGAGACGACGGATCCCCGCGTGGCGGCGATGGCCACGGTGCTGCTCGCGTGCGACGCGGCCGACGGCTCCGAGGTGCGTCGCCGGCTGGCGGAACTGTGCCGGAGCCCCGATCCTGACGTCGCCTTGACGGCCACGCAGATGAGTGTCCACGTCCTGGAGAACGCGGGTGACGTGGCCGGGGCGATCGAGGCCGCCGAGCGGACCCTGACGATGCTCCGCGAGGACGAGGGGCCGTGGCTCGCCGCGATCATGCACGCCGTGCTGGCCCACCTGGTCAGGCAGCTCGGCGACCGCCGCCGGGCCGTCGAGCACGCGCGGACCGCCATCCCGGTGCTGACCCGGCTCGGCGCCAACGACGACGAGACCCAGCTACGCGCGTTGCTGCTGACCTCCGCGCTCGCCGACGGCGACCTCGGCACCGCGGAGGCCGAGCTCGCCGAGATCACCCGGATCAACGACAACGAGACGGTGCTCGGCGGGATGGCGATCGCCTCGCTGAGCGCGGCCGAGCTCGCCCTCGCCCGCGGTGAGACGGCCGCCGCGCTCGCGGAGTACCGCCTGGCCGTCCAGCGGGCACGCGATCTGCGCCTGCCCGGAGTCCCGCTCGCGGAGTTCACGCCGTGGATGATGATCGCGGTGTCGGTCACCCTGACGGCGTACGCGTACCACGCCCCGCCGGAAGACGTCCGGTACGGCGAGGAGTTGTTCTCCGCAGTCCGGGACCACGACCTGCTGGCTTCGGGAAACCCCGTCCTCGACTACCCGCTGTGCGGCTCGGTGCTCTTCGCGCTCGGCGCCTGGGGGTTGCTTCGGGTAGCCATGGCCCCCGGCGACGCGATCGGGTTGCTGGTGCTGGCCGAGCGGTTCGCGTACAACAGCAGCATGCCCAGCATGGCCTTCGAGCGGATCGAACCGTACGCGGAGCGGGCCGCGCCCGGGATGATCGCCGCCGTGCGGGCCGAGTACGGCGACCGACGCGGCTCCGACCTGCTCGGCGAGGCGCGGCGTCTCGTCGAGCAGGTTTCCGGCCGTGACGGGCGGAGGTCACATGTGCCGTTTGTAGCTGCGTACCGACAGCGGCGCGAAGATCGCGATGACGATCAGGCACGCCAGGAGCGTCCAGGCCACCTCTCCGCTGACGAGGGCGTTGTTGGCGAGGTCGCGGGCGGCCGTGACCAGGTGTGAGACCGGGTTGATCCGTACGAACGCGGCCAGCCAGTCGGGCAGGGTCTCGACGGGGACGAACGCGTTCGACAGGAACGTCAAGGGGAACAAGATCATCATGGAGATGCCCTGCACGGCCTGGGCGCTCCGGGCGATCGTGCCGACCCAGGTGAAGACCCACGCCAGCGACCAGCCCGTGAAGATCGCCAGCAGGATCGCGGCGAGCACGCCGCCCGCTCCGCCGCCCGGGCGGTAGCCCAGCACCAGGCCCATGGAGAAGGTCAGGGTGGCCGCGATCGTATAGCGCAGCAGGTCGGCCACCATCGGGCCGGCGAGCGGCGCGATCCGGGCGATCGGCAGCGACTTGAACCGATCGAAGACACCCTTCTCCATGTCTTCGCGGAGCTGCGTGCCCGTGGCCATGCACGTCGTCAGCACGGTCTGGGCGAGGATGCCGGGGATCATCAGGGGAAGGTAGCTTTCCACGTCGCCGGCGATGGCGCCGCCGAAGATGAAGGCGAACATCGCGGTGAACAGGATCGGCTGCAGCGCCACGTCGAAGAACTGCTCCGGGTTGCGGCGCATCTTCTTGAGCGCCCGCCACGCCATCATCAGGGTCTGGCCGAGCGTCTCCCCCATGGAGACGCGCCGCCGGGCGGCGGCCACGCGGTCGGCGGCCCGTACCGCCTCGCGGGCGGGTGCGGTCATGGTGCTCATCGGTTCTCCTCGATGCCGGTCTTGTCGTCCCCGTCCGTCTCATGGCCGGTGAGGGCGAGGAACACCTCGTCCAGGCTGGGCTTGGCCACGCTCACCGAGGAGATGGACACCCCGGCGGCGCGAAGCGCGATCAGTACGTCCGCGGCCAGGTCGGCCTGGTCGAGGGCGACGTTGAGGCGGCCCTGCTCCGGGCCGAGGATCGGGTCGGAGCCGAGGACGCGCCGCACGACCTCCACGGCGGCGGGCACCGCGCCCGGCTCGGCGAGCAGCAACTGGAGGGCGGAGTTGCCGACCGCGGTCTTCAACTCGTCGGGGGTGCCCTCGGCGACTTTGCGGCCGTGGTCGATGACGGCGACGCGATCGGCGAGCTGGTCGGCCTCGTCCAGATATTGCGTGGTCAGCAGCACCGTGCAGCCATCGGCGACCAGACCGCGGATGGTGTCCCACATCTGGCCGCGCGTGCGCGGATCGAGACCGGTGGTCGGCTCGTCGAGGAAGATCAGCGGTGGCCTGGTGATCAGGCTGGCCGCCAGGTCGAGACGCCGGCGCATGCCGCCGGAGAACTGCGAGATCGGCTTGTTGGCGGCGTCCTCCAGGCCGAACTGACCCAGCAGTTCGGTGGCGATGCGCCGGGCGCGCGGCGCGGCGATGCCCTGCAGGCGACTGAAAAGCCAGAGGTTCTCGCGGGCCGTCAGGTTCTCGTCGACCGACGCGTACTGTCCGGTGACGCCGACGAGCTGGCGGATCACGTGCGGATTGCCGGCCACGTCGACCCCGAAGATCTCGGCACGGCCCGCGTCGATCTTCAACAGGGTGGCCAGCATCCGTAGCATGGTGGTCTTGCCGGCGCCGTTCGGGCCAAGGACGCCGAAGATCTCACCTGGGCGTACGTCCAGGTCGATCCCGTCGACGGCACGGTGCCCGCCGAACGTCTTCACCAGCCCTTCCGCATGTACGGCCAGATCAGTGCCCCCGTCGGGGGCCGGGCCGCCCCCGGTTCGTCCGAGTTCTGTGATGCTCATGGCCTCACTCTCGGTGGCGCCGGTTTCACGGCACCCTCGACCGGGTTTCACCGCTCATCCCCGTGATCGGATTGTTTTCCCAGGTGCCCTGGTAGCGGGTCGCTACGGGCCAGAAGGTCATGCTCGGCGTGCGAGCAGACGGCCTCATCCGCACCGAACCGGGCATGGGTTCCTTCGTCACCAAGGCCGAGGAGCGCGAGGAGTCAAAGGCCCGAGTGAACCGCCGTCCGTCCGTTTGCTCGTCTGTACGACGATCCGATGCCCGCTTCAGCTCCATCTGGTGGTGATCGCGTGCTGTGCTGACGCTCACTCGATTTCGCGTAATGCCTTCGTGGTGAGCGTCAGGAGCACCCCTGGTGGAGCTGTGTCAGGTTGTCAGCGTTGCAGGGTGAGTACGCCCGGGCGGTAGGGCAGGAGGCCGTAGTCGCCGCCGGAGCTGGGGCTGCGGCCTTGGTAGAGCAGTTGCAGGTTGCAGGGGTCGATGGTCTTGGTCTGGTCGGGGTTGCTGCGGACCAGGTCGCCGTGGCTGATGTCGTTGGTCCAGGTGGCGCCGCTGTTGGCCTTGCCGGCGAAGGGGTTGCTCTCGGTCGCGGCCTGCGGTGTCCACGAGCCGCCCAGGCTGGTGGAGGTGAACGAGCGGAAGTAGCGGCCCTGCGAGCCGATCGCCTCGACGATCATGAGGTATTGGTTCTGGCCCTGGACCTTGTAGACCTCGACCGCTTCGAACAGGTTGTTCGTCGTGTCGCTCATGACCACTGTCGAGGTCGAGCCGAAGCTGCCCGGGAAATTCCCGATGGGCATGCTGGCCCGGTAGATCTTGCCGTTGTCCCCGGCGAAGAACAGGTACATGTTGGTGCCGTCACCGATGAGCGTCTGGTCGATGGGGCCCGTTCCGGAGCCGGAGATGCTTCCGGAGAACAGGGTCTGCGCCGATGACCAGCCGTTGGGGTTGGTGGGGTCGCTTGAGGTCTTGTAGGAGAAGGCGGTCGGACCCCATTGGTAGGCCAGGACCCAGATGTTCTTGGGGGCGAAGTAGAAAAGCGTGGGCGCCACAGTGCCGGAGGACATGGTGTTCTGGCCGGCCGAGGCCATGTCGGACCAGTTGGTGAACAGGCCGAAGTTCATCGAACCCCAGCTCGATCCCGTGTCGTGCGTCGTGGCGTAGACCAGGTGCTTGCCGTTGTAGACGACGGAGGTGAAGTCCTTGAGCGAGACCCACCCCGACTTCGGGTTCGCCAGCGAGCCCGTCGATGTCCAGCGGTACGTCGACGGAAGAGCGCACGTACCGGTCGGCGTCGCGCTCGGGCTCGGGCTCGGGTTGCCGCCGCCGACCTGGACGAGCTGCCACTGCTGGTTGGCGCCGCCCCAGTCGTCGTACTGGACGATGTTGCCCCCGTCTGCCGTCGACGCGCCCTGGACCTCCAGGGCCTTGTTGCTGAGACGGCTGATGAAGCGGACGTAGCCGCTGTCGGAGTCGGCGAGGCGCCATTGCTGGTTGGTGCCGTTGCCGTCGGCCCATTGGACGATGGAGCCGCCGTTGGCGGTGGAGAAGTTGTAGACGTCCAGGACCTTGCCGGAGACGCGGGACTTGATGCGGTAGTAGCCGCCGCCTGAGTCGACGAACTGCCATTGCTGGTTGTTCCCGTTGTTGCGGGTCCATTGGGTGATGCGCCCGCCGTCGGCGGTGGAGGAGTTGTAGACGTCCAAGGCCTTGCCGCTGTTGCGGTTGACCAGGATGTACCACGCGTTGGTGTCGACGGTCGCGGCGGAGGCGCCGGACGACAGGATGCTGATCACGGTTGCCGCGAGTATCGCGGGCAGGATGATCGCCAGGAGGCGTCTGATCACAGGAATCTCCAGAGGTTGTTGCTCGAACCGTTGTCGTCGGCCAGGACGACCTGCGCGCCCTGGGAGGTACCACTGAGGCCCAGCACCCGGCCGCCGTTGGCGCACTGGACGCGGAAGGCGGCGTCGCCGCCGTAGCGGAGCCGCCACCGGTGGTCGCCGGTGCCGTTGTCGGCCCACTGCACGACGCGCGATCCCGCGGCGGTGCCCGCGTTCTCCACACCCAGCACCTTCTGGCTGTTGGAGTTGCGCAGCCGCAGGTAGCCCCCGGTGTCGACGATCGCGGTCCACAGGTGGTCGGCGGTGCCGGTGTCACCCCACTGGACGACGAGCGCGCCGTCGGACGTCGCCATGCCGGTGACGCCGAGCACCATGCCGGTGCCCACGTTCTGCAGGCGACGCGCGCCGTTGGGCACGAATCGCCACTGGTTGTCCGCGCTGCCGTTGTCGGAGTCCTGCACGGCGGGCGTGCCGTTGGCGGTGGAGCCGTTCTGGGTGCCGAGCAGCTTGGAGCTGTTGACGTTGCGGATCTTCACGGAGCCGTCACCGACGTCGGTGATCGTCCAGCGGTGGTCGGCGGTGCCCGTGTCGCCCCACTGGAGCACGCGGGCGCCGTCGGCCGTCGACATGTTCTCGACGCCCAGCACCTTGCCGCTGTTGGCGTTGCGGAACCGCAGGGCGTTGCCGTCCACGATGAGGGCCCAGTCGTGGTCGGCGGTCCCGTTGTCGGTCCACTGCAGGGCCGTCCCGCCGTCGGCGGTGGACATGTCCTGGATGCCGAGGACCAGAGCGCTGGCGGCGTTCATCAGCCGGAACCTCGCCCCGCCTCCCTGCCCGGTGGCGTTCCAGTAGACGACGTAGTTGTGGTCGTACGCGTCGTAGAACGGGCCGAGGTTGACCGTGGAGCCGTTGGCGGTGGCGGTGGCGGTGGCGGTGAAGGCCAGTGACGACGTGCTGGTCCGGGTGATCGACGAGGGGGTGAGCGTCGGCGCCGACGACAGGGAGGTGCTGCCGTAGTTCCCCGACAACACGACCGGGCCGTACACGGCGGCGGCGATGCCGGCGTTGTCGTTGGCGGCCTTCATGATCACGCGCATGGGCAGTCGCATGGTCACGGTGTCGCCCGAGGTCCACGACCGGGTCAGCTCGGCGTAGGAGCCCGGGGTGATGCCGATGTTCTGTTCGGCCCCGTTGACGCTGATCGTCGCGCCCTGGGTCCAGGCCGGGATGCGGATCCGCATCGACCACGACCCGCTCACGTTACCGGTGACCTGCAATGATGTGGTGTCGCTCACCGGGTAGGTCGTCGTCTGCGTCACGGTGATGCCGCGCTGGGACCAGTTCAGCGTCGAGGGCGCGAACAGGTTCACGAACAACGTGGTGCCGTTGTAGAAGTAGATCGAGTCCACCAGCTTCGTGTTGGTCTCGATGCCGGTGCCCTGGCAGCACCAGAACGAGTTGTAGTCCGTGCTCCAGGTGCCCCCGCCCCAGGCCGGGCCGACGCCGCGGCGGCCGCCGGGGTTGAGCGGGGTGAAGTAGGTGACGTGCCCCCGGCTGTCGGAGGGGTTCTGCTGGCCGATCATATGGTTGAACAGGGCGTTCTCGTAGTAGTCGAAGTAGTCGGCCCGGTTGGGCGAGAGCGTCCAAAGCTCCCGGGTCAGCTTCAGCATGTTGTACGTGTTGCACGCCTCGCCGGTGTCCTGGGTCAGGTAGGCGGCGATGGCGTTGGGTGCGCGGAAGTGCTCGGCCTGGCTGTTGGCGCCGTTCACGTACGTGTGCGCGTTGACCGTGATGGCCCAGGCGTTGGCCGCGATGTCCCGATAGCGGGTCGTGCCCGTCGCCTTGTACTCGCGCGCCGCCCCGATCCACTTGGGGACCTGCGTGTTGGCGTGCAGGCCGTTGAGCTGGTCCTGGTTGGACGCGAGGGGGTTGAAGACGGCGGCGTGGTCGAACCGCTGGGCCACGGTCAGCCAGCGGGAATCGCCGGTCATCTGGTACAGGTCGGTCAGCACGGCGTTCATGCCGCCGAACTCGGTGCCCAGCATCGACTGCATCTGGCTTGAGCTGAGCCGGCTCGTCCGCGTGTCCACCCAGCCCGCCAGGGCCAGCACTACCGTCCGGGCCTGGTTGTTCTCCATGAGCCGCCACACGTCGAGCAGCCCGGCGAGGGTCTTGTGGACGCAGTAGTAGGGTACGTTGCCGTTGCTGAGCGTCCGGTTCTCGACGGCGGTGATTTCGGACTCGGGGAAGCCGGACAGGTAGCCGGCGGTGAACCCCGCGGCGCCGTTGTTGTTCTGGCATTTGGCCAGCTCGGCGACCATGTAGCCGGCCTTGTCCCGGCACGTGGTGTCCCCGAGCACGGCGTAGGCCTGCGCCCATGCCGTCAGGAAGTGCCCCTGCATGTGGCTGCGGAACGGGAAGCCGGGCGCGTCCCAGCCGCCGTTGGCCGAGGCGCCGTTGGTGGACAGACGGTGGTTGGCGCGAAAGACGTAGAGCAGCCGGTCGACGTCGACGAAGCGCAGATAGTTCAGGGTGCGGTTCTGATTGTCCAGCCAGCGGCCAGAGGTCAACCGGACCTGCCCGAGGCCGAACTCGTAGGCGGCCACGCCGATGTCGGCACGTCCCCAGGGAACGGCGGCGCCGGCGGCGGAGGCACCGGCGACCTGGGCGGCGGCCGAGAGCACCACGGTCGTGCCCGCGGCCTGGAAGAGCTGGCGGCGGTTCATGGACATGGGAAGGCTCCTAGAGACAGGGGGGTGTCAGGTCAGCGGTCGTGGCCACCCGGCCGCTCACCGGTGTTCATCCGGTCGGGCCGATGGATCTGCTGCCCATGACCTTCGGCGTTGGGGAGCGCACGAGGTTTCCTCCGGGACGGGACGGGACGGGGTGGTCTGATGGCTTCCGGAGCGCCGCTCCCGGGAGCCGTCGGCGAGGTCAAGGAGTGGTCATGTCGGGCCGGCCGCGCCGAGTGTCGTTCGCGGGCGCAGGGGTTCCCAGCGTTGCGAGGCCGGTGGAGGGAACTGCGGCGCAAGTGAAGGGTCTGGGTGGCGTAGGCGGCCGGGATGAGAGGGGAATCCGACGTTCCCTGGCCAGGTCGAGGAGGGACGATTAGATTGTTATCGCTAACATTTCAACTGGCAGATCTTCATGGCGTGCTCCGTGGTCGCGTGACGCGGAGTACATCCGACTGCCGAGTCCGGTGTCAACGAGTCGCGAACTTCGCATACCTGCGCATCGCTACGGGGGCATCCATCGGCCTGGGCATTCGTTCGGATGGAGATCGCGTCGCACTCCCCGCGGAAGTGAAAGTTTCAGTGAGGTTACCGGTCGGCGACCCGTCGGACCCGGGCGGAGTGCGGGCGGAACCCCGCGTCTGGGTTTTCTAGGCCGATTCCCGGCCTGCGAAGGCCCGGGTATGTTAGCGATAACAAGATCCTTGAGCCCGCCGCGCGGTGACCATCCTCATGCCACCAACGAGGACTGCTTCTCCTGGCCGCTCGCCCTGTCAAGCGGCGGAACTCGACACGAGCCGTCCGGTGAGGAGATGACCTGCCTCCGGAACTTGGACTCCGCTCGCAGGCCAGGACTCGCGGGGACGTCGCTTCAGGGGGTGGTCACGTCCAGCGGAGTGGTGTATGAGTTGATCTCTGCGTGATCCTGTTTCTGCAGGTTAAGCGGTTAGTGTCTGCGGCTTCGGGTTTTGCTGG
>NZ_JBEZFH010000104.1:0-24256 GCF_040649355.1 Sphaerisporangium sp. NPDC049002
GGGAGGAGCGTGCGCTCCTCCCACGCGGCCCCGATTGTTCTTAGTAGTCGGAGACCCAGTCGGTGGCCGGGTGTCCACCCGTGCTGTAGCAGCGGGACATCATGCCACCGGCGACGAGGAAGAGGTCGGCCTCATCGATGGCCGTCGGCTCGTTGCTGAGATCGTCCAGACTCACGATCTTCTTGTTCATGTTCTTTCCTTCCTTCACAGTGAGCCGCGTGCCCCGCCTGCAGTGGTGCGGAGACGTCTTCGGCTCATTTCCGAAGCACATCACCCGGCATTTGAATTCGGCTTGGTCACGGCTTGTCGCTCCCTGGATTGCCCTCAAGGTGTTGACGAGCACATGTGTGACCTGCGCGAACGAAGGATTGTTCTTGCTCCCGCGGTTGAAATGACCGTTTCCCACTTGAGACCATTCGGATGCCGCCGGCCCGCGCGGTGCCGGCCCGTCCGCCCGAAGCTCAGTGCTCCGGCGAGCTGCCTGAGCAACTGGCATCCGATCTCCGCGGACATCATCGATGCCGGCGAACATGACGCCCTGATCTGACCGATGGTGGACGAGACACCGGACGTACCGAGAGCGGTCCTGAGGGACGTCACGTCCGGTCAGGCACGCCAGGCTGGTGGCGCCCGCGCGCCGCGGCGCTGTGGGCTAGCGCAGCCAACGCTGAGCCGCGTCGACGCAGTCCTCGGGGCTGCTGTTGAAGGCGATGGCGGCGCCGGGCGTGTGCTGCCGGACGAGGTTGACCACCTTCTCGAAGAATTCGAGCAACGGCTCGTGCTTGCGGATGCCGCCCCCGATCACCACGCAGGCGTAGTCTTCGCGGGTCAGCGCCTCGACGATCACTCCTTCGGGGTTCTCGTCGAGTGCCACCAGGCACCAGTCGGCCTCGAGACCATGATCGCCGAAACGGGCCTGACCGCGTGCTATCGCCGCCTGAATCGGCTCCGGGTCCCAGTCTTGGAGCTTGGCGGGATCGAGACCGATCACCAGCACTCGTGCCTCTGTCACGGGTCCTCCTTCTCTCAGAACGTCTCTCGACGCCCGCTCGATGGTCGAAGGGTGCCGTCCGAGGCGACGCGGACGGCACTCAAGAAGCTCGGCGAGCAACTCGAACAGTCATCGCCGTACAACATTGCTCTGCAGAGATCGAAAAGGCCACTTCCCATGACGGGCAGTGACCTTTTGACGTGGGTGGATCGTTTCACGAGGGGGCCAGGAAGATCGCTTCCCGGAATTCCCGTGGTCGTTTCCCGGGGTTGTGAGGTGTCGAGGTCGTCAGGGTGCCCGCCCTGAGGCTTCTTGATTCTTTCGCCCGTCTTCTTTAATGCTCGACAGCATCAAGGGCACCTGCTTCGCTTCGTGCTCTACGCCGGCGCCCCGACGGCCGAGCCCGCCGCGGTGCGCTCACGCGTGACGCGGCGGCGCCGGGTAGGCAGCCCGAGGGTCGGGTTCGCGACGCCCCAGGCGGCGCCCTTGCAGACCAGTTCCTTGTAGACGGCGGCGAGCCGTCCGGTCAGGACCGCCCGCACGGCGCGGTCGTCGGCGGTGACGTACTGGATCAAGCCCTCCTTGCGGCCCAGGGAGATGCACTGGTTGAGGTAGCGGATCGGCACGTTCGGCAGCTTGCCGCCGGTCAGGCGCGCCACGATCGCGTCGGCGGCCTGCCACGCGGTCGGAACTCCCGAGGCGCACGACATCCGCAGCGGTTTGTCCCCGGGGCCCATCACCATGGCCGCGTCGCCGACGGCGTACACGTCCGGGTGCGAGACCGAGCGCATGGTCCCGTCGACCACGATCTGGCCGGTGCCGGTGACCTCCAGAGCGGTGGCCTTCGCGATCGGGTGGACCGCGAAGCCAGTTGTCCACACGGTGACCGCGGCTGGGATGACCTTGCCGTCCGCGGTGACGACGCGCCCGACTTCGACGCCGGTGACGGCGGTGCGGTCATGCACGGTGATCCCGAGCTTGCCGAAGGCCTTCCGCAGATGCTCGCGGCCCTTATGCGAGAGCCAGTCCCCGAGGTCGCCGCGGGCGGCGAGGGCGACGTCGAGGTCCGGGCGGGCCTCGGCGATCTCGGTCGCGGCCTCCATGCCGGTGAGGCCGCCGCCGACGACGACCACCGTCTGCCCGGCGCCGAGGCGGGCCAGACGGTCGCGCAGCCGGAGCGCTCCAGGGCGACTGGCGATCTCATAGGCGTGCTCGGCGGTCCCAGGCACACCTTGGGCGTTCCAGCCGCTGCCGAGGGCGTAGACGAGCGTGTCGTAGGCGAGTTCTTCAGCGCCGTTCGCGTCGACGACGGCGACGGTCTTGCGGTCGACGTCGACGCCGGTGACCTTCGCGAGCCTCTGTTCGACGCCGGTGCCCGCGAACATCTCACTGAACGGCCGGGGCTTGAGGTCCTGGCCGGCCGCCAGCTGATGCATGCGGACGCGTTCGACGAAGTCGGGTTCGGCGTTGACGAGGGTGATGGCGACGTCCTCGCGGCGGAATCGTTTTGCGAGGCGGCCGGCGGCGATGGCTCCGGTGTATCCGGCTCCCAGGACGATGATGCGGTGCTGCATTTCCTTGCTCCTGTCTCGCGCAGGTTTGCCACCTGAACCGGGCGGCCCACCGTTTCCTGACAGGAACGCGATGTGAAGCACCTCACATACTGGCTAGAAGGCTGTGCACAGGAACTCCCCATGGTCGGCGGCCGCCCAGCGCGCGGTCGCGCGTTCGAGCTTGCCGGGGTTGACCTGGCTGCGGACTGCGGTGATGCCCTCGGCGGTGACCTCCAGGCACGTGACTCCGACGACCCGGCCGTCCACGACGGCCACGACGGCGGGGTCACCGTTGGCGGTCCAGGCGTAGACCTCGGGCACGCCGCCGACGATGGCGCGTTTGGCCTCGCCGGGTTTGAACAGGCCCCGCAGGAACTTCGCGACCGCGACGGCGCCCTCGAACGCCTTGGCGCGGGCCGGGACCCTCCCGCCACCATCTCCGATCGAGATGGCGTCCTCGGTGAGCAGGCGCACGAGCGGCTCGGTCTGACCGCTGGTGGCGGCCGCCAGGAACTCCTTGACGATCCGCAGGGCGGTGGCCTCGTCGACTTCGGTTCGGGCCTTGCCGCCTGCGACGTGCTTCTTGGCGCGGTGGAAGATCTGTTGACTGGCCGCCTCGGTGAGGTCGAGGATCTCGGCGATCTCCCGGTGCGGGTAGGCGAAGGCCTCCCGCAGCACGTACACCGCCCGCTCGTTCGGGGAGAGGCGCTCCATGAGGGTGAGGATCGCGTACGAGACCGATTCGCGCTGCTCGGCGGTTTCGGCGGGGCCGAGCATCGGGTCCCCGGCGAGCAGCGGCTCGGGAAGCCACTGGCCCACGTAGGTCTCGCGGCGCGCCCGCGCGGAGGTGAGCTGGTTGAGGCACAGGTTGGTGAGGACCTTGGTCAGCCAGGCCTCAAGGACCTCGATGTGGTCGACGTCGGCGGCCTGCCAGCGCAGGAACGTCTCCTGCACGGCGTCCTCGGCCTCCCCGGCGGAGCCGAGGAGGCGGTAGGCGATGGCCTCCAGGCGCGGCCTGGAGGCCTCGAACCGGTCGATGTCGTTCGCGCCCAGGGGCATGGCCCGATCCTAAATCGCGCTGCGCGAATCAGCCGCCGTTCTGAGCGTTGACGACGCAGGGTCATCGTCAGGCACCGAAGGCGTCCTTATGGGGGGTATCCAACTGTGTGACTCTGATCCGCGATGACCCGAATGACCAGATGATCGCGTAGGAAATGGCGAAAACCCCAAGGAGACGAGTGGTATCGGTCATCCCGATGGTCGCGGCCATGGGTGCGACGGCAAGTGTCGACACTCCCTGGAACGCGGACGAGAGGCTGAAGAAGAACACCATGACCCGTCCACGGATGTGGTCGGGTGTCGTCAGTTGCAGACCATTGAGGGCAAGGATCGCGCACGCGCCCACTCCGATGTGGCCCACCAAGGCCGCGGCCATTCCTGGGCCGAGGTGAGTGCTGTGGGCCAGGAACAGGTATCCGAGACCGAAGGTGGCCAAGGCCGCCGCAGCCACGTACAGCCGTCGGCGTGTTGAGCCCGACGTGAGCAGTCTGCCCACGAAGGGACCGAGAACGGCACCAATCCCCTGTCCGAGGTACAGGACGCCGACTCCCGCGTCGCCGACGTGGAAGCGATCGAGGGCGTAGAGGGGCAGGAGCCCGACCATTCCGTAGCAGAGACGCAGCCCTGCGGTCAGCCACAGCAAGGCCGACGCCACCGGAGTAGCTCGCAGAAACCGCCAGAGCTCGGCTGTATCAGCTCCTATCCGCAGCCGGCGCATAGTCATGGCGCTGGAGAAGGGCCGCTTGATTCTCGCGACAAGAAGCGCGGAGAAGACAAACGAGGCGCCATCGATGAGGAGTGTGGCCGAGGTTCCCCATGCCGCGGTGACCACGCCTCCCAGACCGGCTCCCACAAGCAGGCCGGCCGAATACAGGCTGCCGATCACGGCCTGGGCCAGTGGCAGTTCCCGGCGGGTGACAAGGTTCGGCAGTGCGGCCTCAGGGATGGGGCCGGCCACCGCGGCGAACACGGACAATGCGGCCAGGCACCCCAGCGCCAGCGCTACAGAACCAGCTTGAAAGGCGACCAGCAAGCCGATGACCGGAACCAACGAGCCCAGGTCGCACGCGACTCGAAGACGTTGCCGGTCGAAGCGGTCGGTCATCGGGCCGATCAGCGGAAACAACAGCACTCCGGGAAGGGAGTTGATCGCGAACAGCAGCGCCGTCCACCCCGCCGAACCGGTGTGGTGGTAGACGAACCCGCTCAAGGCGACGAAGGCTAACCAGTCGCCTGTCAGGCTGAACGCGCAAGCACCGATGAGACGTCTGAAATCGGCGCTGCCGCATAGCAACGCGAAGAGGCTTCCGGAAGATTGACGGCATGCAGGCAACACTCGATGACTCCAGCAGTGTCCGATCCCGGGTAATAACCGGGAGAGAGCGACGAAGACGAGTCGTCGGCCCCGCAGTGAGCGGGGTGCGGGACATCTGCTGGTCAGTCACAGAGGTGCTGCATAGCAGCATGGTAGATCATCGGCACTGCACTACGCGTCGAGCGGGTGCGATGCGGTAGTGCGCCCGCGTTCTCGGGCAGGTGGCTCGGCGACAAGGATCCCGCGCTCGGTAGTGACTGTCAGCGCTTGCCATTTACGGTGTGGAGTCGCAGGACCGCATGGCATCCAGTCGGTCGATGTGCTCCCGGACGAGCCGTACCGCGTCGGTCACCGAGTCGTCCGAGGTCACGTCAAGCGGGACCATGATCACCTTCGCGCCGCCGTCGGTCAGTTCGGCTGCGGCTGCCCGTCCTCGCCCTTCGTCGCGCGAGCCGAGGAAGATCGTCCAACCCTGCTCCCCGAGCCGCCGGGCCGCCTCAAAACCGAGCCCCGTGTTGCCTCCGGTGATCAGCACCGAGGTCTGTTCCGAGTTCGTCATGCCCTCTGAGACGAGACACCCCGCTGAGCTGTGACACAGGCCGTACGCGCGCGGGTGTTCGGAGATGTCACTGGCGGGGTTGCTATCTCGTCTAGGGAGGTGCGGGCAATCCTCGATCAAGGAGTGGACGATGAACCTCGCGTTGTGGATCGCTGCCGGGCTGCTGGCCGTGGTGGCGCTGAGCGGCGGCATCAGCAAGACGTTCGTGCCCAAGGAGAAGCTGGCCGCGGTCCGTGGTGGGGGATGGACCGCAGACGCCAGTGTCGGCTTCGTCAGGACCCTGGGTGTCCTTGAGCTCCTGGCTGCGGTGGGCTTGATGTTGCCCGCCGCGCTCGACATCGCGCCGGTTCTGGTGCCGGTGACCGCGGTCTGCTGGATCCTGCTGATGGTCGGCGCGATGACCACCCACGGCCGACGTGGCGAATCCGCGTTCGTGGTGCTGAACCTGATCTATCTCTCGGTTGCGGCGTTCATCGCGTGGGGCCGCTTCTGCCCCGGGTCCTTCACCGGCTGACCGGCGGCGACACAGTTCCCGATCATCTGGCCCCGTCCCGTGGAGGGGCGATGGTCGATCACGGAATGATGATCATGCATGTGTTTCATGGCAGGCGGGACCGGGGTTCTGGGGCAGCGGCTGGTCATGAAGCACATCAACCGGTGGTTCACACAGACCAACCGGCTGCGCACGGAGGGACGGACCACCTGCCGGCTGCCCTGCCCCTCGTGGCGGCAGGGTTTCAAGGAGGAGCTGGTATGAGCAGGGCAGAGGAGTTTCAGGAGCTGCGGCCGCTGTTGTTCTCGATCGCCTACCGGATTCTGGGCAGCGTGAGCGAGGCCGAGGACGCGGTCCAGGAGACCTGGCTGCGCTACTCGACCTCCCCGACCGAGCCCGGGTCGGTCAAGGCGTTCCTGTCGGCCGTGGTGACCCGGATCTCGATCGACGTGCTGCGCTCGGCCCGGGTCCGGCGGGAGGAGTACGTCGGGCCGTGGTTCCCCGAGCCGCTGCTCGCCGATCCTTACCAGGACCCCGAGCGGTCGGCGGAGCTGGCCGACTCGTTGTCGATGGCGGCCTTGGTGCTGCTGGAGCGGCTGTCCCCGCTCGAGCGGGCGATCTTCGTGCTGCGGGAGGTGTTCGACTTCGGCTTTCCCGATGTCGCGTCGGCCGTGGGGCGCTCGGAGGCGGCGTGCCGCCAGCTGGCGGTGCGGGCGCGGCGCCATATGGTCGCAGGCCGGCCCCGCTTCGAGGCGGACGGTAAAGAGCGAGATGAACTGGCGTCGCGGTTCTTCGACGCCCTCCGCGAAGGCGACGTCGCCGGCCTGCAGAACCTGCTGGCTGCCGACGTATCGATGGTCGGCGACGGCGGCGGCAAGGCCCCGCAGCTGGCCAAGGCCGTCATCGGCGCCCAGAACGTGGCCCGGCTGCTCGCCTCCGTCTTCCCCCAGATGGCCCTGATCGGCGTGACGGGCGAGGCGCGCGAGATCAACGGCCAGCCGGGCGCGATCTTCCGCGACCGGGACGGCAAGGTGCTCCACACCCTGGCGCTTGATGTACTCGACGGGCAGATCCAGACGATCCGCGTGGTGATCAACCCCGACAAGCTCGGGCACGTGGGCCCGGTGGCGGACGCCTGGGCAATCGACCGCGAAGTAAGACAGGCACGCCGACCCACGGAGTAGCCGCGACAGCCGACTGCACCTCGAACCCCGCTCCGGGCACGGCCGCCCCGATCTACCCGCGATCTGGCCTCGATAGAGATCATCGCAGGCTGGCGCCAAAGCGCCGGAGCCACCCAGCCCACCTCCGGCTACAGCGCCACCCTGGCGGTCGCCGCCCGCCGTCGCCCAACCCCGCTCCACACCGCAAACCCATCCGGGCACAGAACGAAGGGGTCAACGGCTCCACAGCCGCCCGACGCGCCCCTCGGAGCTCGCTAAGCGATCACATCAACCCGACAAACGGCGAATCCCGCCCGATCAAGCCGATCGGACGGGATCTCGTCAACCACTCTTGAGCTACCTCAAGAACGGCCCTGGGTGGAGCTGAGGGATTCGAACCCCTGACCCCTTCGATCGGAACGGACGACCTCTGGTTCCTCGTCAACCGAACGTCCGCCCCGGTCGACGTGCCCGGTGAGGGCCCATTGGCGCCTCGGGAGGTGCGGGTGCTGCGCCGGCCCAACGCCAGGCCAAGACGGCGATGAGTGCTGTGGCGGACATCTCGACGACGCTGTAGGCGATGTAGTAGCCCGTCGACGGTCCCACGGTCAGCGACCAGATCTGCACCAAGGTCATCACGGTTCCCGCTCCGACGTTGGTCCAGCGGTTCGGGCCGTACGGGGCCAGGAAGGAGACGAGGGTCGCGGCGATCGGGATCTCCATCAGGGCCGCCGCCGACAGCAGGAAGCCGGGGGTGACCTCCATCGGGTTGACCTCGGCGGGATCCATGAGGCCGAGGATGTCGCAGTAGAGGTAGTTGAACATGACGAAGATCCATAAAGCGGACAGTGTGTTCTTCACGGCGCCGAAGCTAGTCGCGGGCTGCCGGGCGGCGCTTCCCTCCCGGGAGCCGATCGCGATTCACTCCTGTGGGCGAGGACAAAGGGGGCGATCGGGCGCGACGATGGGCGGGTGACCTCCCTGCTGGACGTCCGCGCCGTCCGGGTGCTGCTGTGGGCGCTCATCCGAGTGGCCACCGCGCCGGTGGCGCTCGTCCTGATCGTGGTCAGGGCGCTGCGCCCGTTCGTCGCGCTGGTCCTGCTGCTCGTCACGCTGTTCCCCGGGACGTTCGGCGACCAGGACGTCGAGGTCTCCTGGCTGGAAGGGCTGGTCTGCGTCGCCGTCCTGGGGCTGATGCTGCTGCCGCTGCGCCGCGTCCTGGCCTCGCTCGCCGCCTGGCACCTGCGGCTGGCCGCCCGCCTGCTGGGGCCTGGGCCGGGCGAGCTGGCGCTGGCCCGCGCCCAGGAGCAGCTCCGGATCGACCAGGAGCTGCACGACAGTATCGGCCACATGCTGTCGATGATCGTCGTTCAGGCCGGCGCCGGCGTGCACGTCTTTGACCACGACCCCGGCTTCGCCCGCGAGGCGCTCTCCACCATCGAGCAGCGCGGTCGGGCCGCCCTCGGCGAGCTGGACCGGATCATCTCCGGCATCCAGGGCCACGCGCCCCTGCCCGGCGGTGACGACCCGGCCGCCCTGACCGCGCTGATCGACGGTGCGCGCGAGGCCGGGATGGCGGTGACCGCGTCGATCGAGGCGACCGGCCTGCCGCCCGCGATCGGGCGCGGGGTGCACCGGATTGTCCAAGAGGCGCTGACCAACGCGGCCAAGCACGCCCCCGGCCGCCCGGTCACCGTGGAGGTCGGCACCGGCTCCGGCGCGGTGACGATCCGCGTGGTGAACGCCTTCGACGGTCCCGCCTTCCCGGGGCACGGGCACGGCCTGGCCTCGATCCGCGACCGGGTGAGCCTGCTGGGCGGCACGGCCACCATCGGCCCCGCGGCCGGCGAGTTCACCGTGCGGGCCGTCCTGCCGCTGGAGTCCTGATGCGGATCGCGATCGTCGACGACGACCCCTTGGTGCGGATCGGCCTGCGCGCCATCCTGTCCAGCGAGCCCGACTGGGAGGTGAGCGCCGAAGCCGGTGACGGCCGGGCCGCGCTCGCCCTCACCGGCGGCCCCCTGCCCCCCGACGTCGTCCTGATGGACATCCGGATGCCCGGCATGGACGGCCTGGAGGCCACCCGCCGCATCACCGTCGCAGAGGACGCTCCCCGCGTCCTGGTGCTGACCACGTTCGAGGTCGACGCGTACGTTTTCGACGCACTTCGAGCGGGTGCGAGCGGTTTCGTACTGAAAAGGGTGCCGCCGAAGGAACTGATCGAAGCCGTCCGCGTCGTCGCCTCGGGCGAGTCACTGGTTTTCCCCGCCTCGACTCGCGGCGTCATCGAACGCTTCGCCGTACGAACCGGGAGACCGCTGCCGGAGCTGTCGGAACGCGAACGGGATGTCCTCCGGTCGTTGGCGCGCGGGCGGTCCAACGCGGAGATCGCCGGCGAGCTGTTCCTGTCGGTGCAGACGGTGAAGTCGCACGTGGCGTCGGTCCTGCTCAAGCTGGGCGTACGGGACCGGACCCAGGCGGTGATCGCCGCTTACGAGACAGGGTTCGTGGTGGCGGGAACGGGTCGATGAGCGTCAGCCGCACTCAGCGCTGGAGTGCCAGCAGTCCGGGCCGGTAGGGCCGCCGCCGCCGCCGAGAGCGCCGTGGTCATAGTCACCCAAAAGATCAAAAAGGCCGTTTCCGATCTGCGGAAACGGCCTTTGACCTGGGTGGAGCTGAGGGGATTCGAACCCCTGACCCCTTCGATGCGAACGAAGTGCGCTACCGGACTGCGCTACAGCCCCTAGGACTCGACCAGATTAGCAAACTTTGGCGACCACCCGCGCCACTCGTGTCGACAGAACACCGACAGCCCGGATCCGGACGGCCGCCCGCGCTGCGGAGCGCGTCAGTCGCCGACCGCGCGGCGGGTGCGGTCCGCGTACTGGTCGAAGGGCTCGACGCGCTTGCGGAACTCAAGGATCTCGGCCTCGGCCTGCTGAGCGGCCTCTTCGAGCGCACGCTCGCGCTCGCGTGCCCTGCGGTCCCGCTCGGCGCGTGCCTTCGCGGCCTCGACGCGCCGCTCCGCGTCCGCCGCCACGGCGACGCGCAGGACCGCGAGGTACGACGCCAGCAGGACGCCGGAAGGCGCCACGCTCCACCAGGGCGCCACGCCGGCGGCCGCCGTCACCAACGAGGCGAGATGGAGTAGCACGGTCCACAGGAGCCATCTGCGGCGGCGCGCCATCACCCTCGCCCGACGACGGCACTCCTCCTGGAACAGGTCCTCATCGGAGAGCTCTCCGGTGAGTACGCCAGGATCCGGCTCGGTCTCGGTGCCGGATGAGCCGCCAGGGGCCTCGTCGGCGGAGCCGCCATCCGCGGTCCTGGGCTTGGGGACATCCGGCGAGAAAGCACCGCGCTTGGGGACATCCGGCGAGAAAGTGCCAGGCCTGGAGACATCCGGAGAGGAGGCGCCAGGACTGGAGAAACCCCGGGAGGAAGCCGCGGGCCTGGAGATTTCTGGGGACGAAGCGCCCGGCCTTGAGGGCCCGTGGGGCGTGGCTCGCGCGTCAGGGTCGGGGCGGGTTCGAGACACGGCGCCAGGTGATCCGTGCGCGCCTGATCCGGCGCGGGACTCGGGGGCGCCGAGCTCCATGGTGATCTCGTCGTCGGCGGTGGCCGTGGCGAGCGCGGCATGGCCGGACTGGACCTCGGACACCTGAAGATCGGCGAGGGTGTCCCCATCGGACTCCTCGCCCTCGTTGTAAAGCTCGGCGATCTCGACCGAGGCACGGTCACGGCGCAGCCACATCGGCACGAGCACGCACAGCCACATGAGGACGATGCCGAGATAGAGGAAGGCGCTACTCACCCGCCCACCTCCCGGGCGACGCTCATCAGCCGGGGCTGAGCGGTGGCCGGCCGTCCACGCCGGGCGGGGCTCGTCAACCGCCACTGCTCGGATCCAGGCAAGGTGGATCTTCTCAACCCACCCTGGTCGGATCCAGGCAGAGTGGATCTTCTCAACCCACCCTGGGCGGCGTCACCCCATCCGCCCGAGGCAGGAATCCTCAACCCACCCTGGTCGGCATGCGGGCAGGCACGCCGGCCGGCGCCCGGCGGGCCGCTGTGGGCAGCGTGAACACACCACGGGGCCGGTGGCGTCGCAAATGTGCTCACGTCACGCACCGTAGGACCGCGTGTCACTGGTTGACGAGCATTCGGTGCGGTGTGTCGCGAGATCGTCAACCTGTTTATCCCCAGGCCTACGTCAAAGCTGTCTATGGCCCTCTAGGAGGAGCCGTCGTGTGCGGTTTTCTCCCGGGTCTGCCTCCACTGGGCCAGGAGCCCCCGGGGCACGTCTTCGAGCGTCAAGGCGTAGCAGATGTGGTCGCGCCAGGCGCCGTCGATGTGGAGCTGCCGCCGGCGGATGCCCTCTTCGCGGAACCCGAGCTTCTCCACGACCCGGCGGCTGGCGTGGTTCTCGGGTCTGATGTTCGCCTCCAGGCGGTGCAGGCCCACGGTGAAGAAGCAGTGGTCGACGGCCATCGCGAGCGCCGTGGGGGTGATCCCGCGCCCCGCGAGGGTGCCGCTCACCCAGTAACCGACCTGAGCCGACCTCGCCGAGCCCCAGACGATCGCGCCCACCGTGAGCTGGCCGGCGAACGCCCCGCGCCAGGTCACGACCCAGGGCAGCGCCAGGCCCTGCCGAGCCTCGCGGCGCAGGGTGCCGACCATGGAGATGTACGGCCCGAGGCCGGTGCGGAACAGCGGGGTCTCGGGGTTGCTCGGCTCCCATGGCCGCAACCAGTCGGCGTTGCGCAGTCGGGTCTCCCGCCAGGCACTGACATCGCGCAGACGCAGCGGCCTGAGTCCCACCGGTCCCTCGTTCAGGTTCGCCGGCCAGCCGCGAAGTCGATCCACGCGTCAATCATCCCCTGTCCGACCCCGAATTCGCCATGGCGGAGACAAGGCCCTCGCTGTTACAGCGTCCGTCAGTGGCGGGGATGGTCGCCACCCCTGATCTGATCGACGGCGTGCCGGAGGATCGGAGCCAGGACGGCCATGCCGTCCCGGACGCCTCCCGACGAACCGGGCAGGTTGACGACGAGGGTCGTCCCCGCCTGGCCGGCCAGCCCGCGCGAGAGGATCGATGTGGGCACCTTCTCGCGGTTGGCCTGCCGCACTGCTTCCGCGATGCCCGGGATCTCGCGTTCGATCACCCGGCCGGTCATCTCCGGGGTGAGGTCCTGCGGGGTCAGCCCGGTGCCTCCGGTGGTGACGATCACGTCGTACCCCTCGCGGACGCCCTCGCGCAGGGCGGCCTCGACGGGCTCACCGTCGGGCACGACTCTCGGGCCGTCCACCTGCTCGCAGCCGGCCTCGGCCAGCAACTCGACCAACAGTTGTCCCGATTTATCGGCGTAAATCCCGGCGGCGGCGCGGTTGGAGGCCGTTACCACCAGAGCCCTCACGGCCGGGTCCAGACGCCGGTCTTCCCACCGGTCTTCTCCTCGACCCGCACATCGGTGATCACCGCCGCCGGATCCACCGCCTTGATCATGTCGATCATCGCCAGGCCCGCGACGGAGACGGCCGTGAGCGCCTCCATCTCCACGCCCGTACGGTCGGCGGTCTTGACCCGGGCGGTGATCTCCACCCCGGAGTCGACCACGACGACCTCCACCTTGACCCCGTGCAGCGCGATCGGGTGGCAGAGCGGGATCAGGTCGGGAGTGCGCTTGGCTCCCTGGATGCCCGCGATGCGGGCGACCCCGATCGCGTCGCCCTTCGGCACGGTGCCGGATCTCAGGATCTCCACGGCCTCCGGTGACAGCAGCACCCGGCCCGTGGCGCGGGCCGTACGGACGCTGACGTCCTTGGCCGACACGTCCACCATGCGGGCGGCGCCGGACTCGTCGAGATGGGTCAGCTCACTCACAGCGGGATCACCTCCACGGACGTACCCTCGGGCAGACCGGTGACGTCCTCGGGCACCACGATCAGGGCGTTCGCTCCGGCGAGCGCCGCGAGCTGGTGGGACCCCTGCCCGTGGACGGGGGTCACCACGGCGCTCCCGCCCACGGTGCTCAGCACTCCGCGCAGGAAGGAACGCCGGCCCGCGGGAGAGCGCACCGCCGCGGCCGTCGTCGCGGTCACGGAGGCCGGAGGCCCGGCGGGCACGCCGCGCATCTTGGCGAGCGCGGGCTTCACGTACAGCACGAACGAGACGTACGAGGAGACGGGATTGCCCGGCAACGTGAAGATCGGCACCCGCCGGTCGCCCAGCAGGCCGAAGCCCTGGGGCATGCCCGGCTGCATGGCGACCTTCTCGAACCTGACCGTGCCCAGCGGCGACAGCGCCTCCTTGACCGGCTCGTACGCGCCCATCGAGATGCCGCCCGTGGTGATCACGGCGTCGGCCTCGCCGATGAGGCCGTGCAGGGTGGCGAGGAACTCCTCGGGATCGTCGCCCACGGCGCTCCTCCGGAACGCCACCCCGCCGGCCTGCTGGACGGCAGCGACCATGGTGTAGCTGTTGGACTCCCAGATCTGCCCGTGACCCAGCGGGCTGCCCGGGTCGACCAGCTCGGCGCCGGTCGACAGGACCACCACGCGCGGGCGCGGATGGGCGAGGACCGTACGCCGCCCCACCCCGGCGAGGATGCCGAGCTGGGGCGGGCCGATCACGGTGCCCGAGGCCAGAACGAGGTCTCCGGCGCGGACGTCCTCCCCCGACCTGCGGATGGCGTTGCCCGGAGGAGCGGGCCGGCTGATCGCGACCTTGACGGTGCCCCCGTCGGTCCATTCGACGGGGACCACCGCGTCGGCGCCCTCGGGCACGGGCGCCCCGGTCATGATCCTCGTGACGAAGCCCCGCTCGACCGCTCGCGACGCGGTGTCCCCGGCCGGCACGTCGACCGTCACCGGCAGCACGACGGGATCGTCGCCTGTCGCCCCCGCGACGTCCCCGGCGTGTACGGCGTAGCCGTCCATGGCGGAGTTGTCGAAGGGCGGCAGCGCGACCGGAGAGGTGACGTCCTCGGCCAGGGTGGAGCCGAGCGCCTCCTGGAGGTCGAGCTCGACCGGATCCAGGGGACGTACCGCACCGAGGATCTCGGCCAGATGGGCGTCAACCGTTTTCATCGCGTCCCCCGACCCGCGGAGGCTTCACCGCGTCCACCAACCCGTGGAATCTTCATCGCATCGACCCATCTGTGGAGGCTTCATCGCGTCGAACGGTGCGCGCAGGCTACTGAGGGAGATCGTCGAGGAACTCGCGGAGCCACGAGATGAACTCAGGCGCCAGATCAGGACGGTCCGCCGCGAACTGGACGACCGTGCGGAGGTAGTCGATCTTATTGCCGGTGTCGTACCGGCGCCCCCGGAAGAGCACGCCGTGGACCGGGCCGCCCTCCTCGTTGGAACGGCCGGCGAGCTCCATCAGCGCGTCGGTGAGCTGGATCTCCCCGCCACGCCCGGGAGCGGTGTTCTCCAGCACCTCGAAGACCGCCGGGTCGATGACATAACGCCCGATGACCGCCCAGTTCGACGGGGCGTCCTCGGGCGCGGGCTTCTCCACGAGGCCGGTGACGCGGACCACGTCGTCCTCGGAGGTCGGCGAGATCTCCGCGCAGCCGTACAGGGAGACCTGCTCCCTCGGCACCTCCATCAGCGCGACGACGCTGCCGCCGTAGGTGTCGCGCACCTCGATCATGCGCTTCAGCAGGTGGTCACGGTAGTCGATGAGGTCGTCGCCCAGCAGACAGGCGAACGGGTGGTCGCCGACGTGCTGCTTCGCGCACAGGACGGCGTGGCCGAGTCCCTTGGGCTCGCCCTGCCGCACGTAGTGGAAGGTGGCGATCTCCACCGGCTCAAGGACCTGCGAGAGCCGCTCGGAGTCGCCCTTGGCGGCGAGCACCTCCTCCAGCTCGTACGCCCTGTCGAAGTGGTCCTCGATGGAACGCTTGTTCCGGCCTGTCACCATGAGGAGGTCGAGGAGCCCGACCGAGACCGCCTCCTCGACGACATACTGGATGGCCGGCTTGTCGACGATCGGCAGCATTTCTTTGGGGGTCGCCTTGGTCGCCGGCAGGAATCGCGTACCAAGACCGGCGGCGGGGATGACAACTTTCGTCACTGGATCGTAGTCAGCCATGGATGCACCTTAATGGAGGGCCGAGTGGACAAAGCGGAGCTGCGCCGGAGGATCGTCGCCGCACGAGCAGGGCTGTCGGATCCGCGCGGCTCGGCGACCGCGATCAGGGAAACGCTACTCGACCAGCCCTGGGTCCAGATGGCCGGGCTGGTGGCGTGCTACTGGTCGATGGGCACGGAGCCGGCGACCCAGGGCCTGGTGTTCGCCCTCTGGAAGCACGGCGCCACGGTGATCCTGCCCGTGCTGAAACCGGACGACGATCTCGACTGGGCGGTCTACGACGGGCCCGACTCGATGGCCCCGGGGCCGCGCGGCGTCATGGAGCCCGTGGACACGCGGCGGGGCGTGGACACCATCCGTACGGCCGCCCTGGTCATCGTGCCCGCGCTGGCCGTCGACCCGTCCAGCGGGGTCAGGCTCGGGCGCGGCGGCGGCTCGTACGACCGGGCGCTGGCGCGGGTCGGGCCGAACGTGCCGACGGTCGCGCTGCTCCACGAGGGCGAGTTGATCGAGGGCATCCCCTCGGAGCCGCACGACCAGGCCGTCTCGATGGCGGCGCTCCCGTCCGGGATCGTCACCTTCTGAGGCGCTTTTGGAGACGAAGACGCTTATCTGTGGCGAAGGCGCTTTCTGAGACGAAGGCGCTTTCTGAGGCATCTTGAGGCTTCTGAGGCGGAACGCTTTGTGAGGCTTCCGAGGCGGAGACTGGCGGGGAGACGCCTTCGGACGGGGAGCCCGGGTCGTCACGGGAGGATCGTCAGGTCGTTCAGGCCGCCGCTGTCCTTGAAGTACTGCTCCAGGGTGTCGCCCCTGACCGCCTCGAAGAACGCCACCCCGGCCTTCCTGTCCAGGCGTACGACACTGGCGCCCTTGACGGTCGCGGTGCCGATCGTGGGGATGGTGGTGGAGTCCACGGTGTCCGGCCGGATGTCTCTCAGCTCCAGCGCGAGACCGCGCAGCGTGCTCAGGGTCACGCCCGAGTCGACGCTGACCGCCTGCGTGAGCGCCTCCAGGAAGGCGTTCAGCTTGAACGGATCGGTCAGCAGCTCCTTACTGATGATCTTGTGTCCCATCGCGCCGATGAACGCCTGCTGCCGCTTGATGCGGTCGAAGTCGCCCCCCGGCAGGTTGTACCGCTGCCGGACGAACAGAAGCGCCTTCTCGCCCTGCAGGTGCACCTCGCCCTGCGGCCACGTGATCTTGTTCATCGGGTCGTACACCTTGCGGGACACGTAGACGTCGACGCCGCCGATCACCTCGGTCATGGCGACGAACCCCTGGAAGTCGAGCGCCGCGAAGTGGTCGATACGTATCTTGGTCAGGTCCTCGACCGTCTTGATCAGCAGCTTGGGGCCACCGAAGGCGTACGCTGCGTTGATCTTGTTGTTTCCGTGCCCGGGGATACGGACATAAGAGTCGCGGGGGATGCCGATGAGGGTGAGCCGATCCCGGGCGGCCGGGACGTGGACGATCATGATCGTGTCGGCCCGCTGGTTGCCCGACTCGCCCGGCCGCTTGTCCGACCCGATGAGCAGCCAGTTCTGCGCGTCTCCGACGGCCTTGGCAGGCCGCCCCGCGTCCTCGGGGAACGCCCCAGGGATGCGCTGGATGTTGCCGTTCAGCGTGATCTGACGCTCCATCACCAGCGCGAACCCCGCCGCGAAGACCATGGCGAAGATGAGCCCCGTGACGATCAGCAGCCGGCGCACCAGGCGCCGCTTCTTGGGCGCCTTCGCCGGGACGGCCTCCTCGTCACCGGCGGATTCATCCTTCCTCGTGTTCTCCAGAACCGGGGAAGTCTCGTCGGTCACTGCCGTCACCTGATACCCGTCGATATAGCGCCTCTTGTGTCGCGTGTGACGGTAGCTCATAGCAGTTCATCGTGGTAGAGGCGCATACGAATACGACACAATGGACGGAAAACACGAGATGGGGGGCCGGTGAACCTGAATATCTGGCTGCTCCTCGCGTCCGTCGTCGTCATCGCCGCCATCGCCTCGGTGCGGGTGGCCCACCGCACGGGGCTGCCGAGCCTGCTGATCTATCTCGGGCTCGGCCTGCTGGTCGGCGAGGCGGGGCTGGGCATCCAGTTCGAGAACGCGCAGCTCGCGCAGCAGATCGGCCTCGCGGCCCTCGCCGTGATCCTCGCCGAGGGCGGCCTCACCACGAACTGGCAGCACGTCCGCCGGGCCGTACCTAGCGCTCTGGTGCTCGCCACGGTGGGCGTGGCCGTGAGCATCGTCGCCCTCGCGTCCGCCGTCCACTGGCTGCTGAACATGGACTGGCGTACGGCCCTGCTGCTCGGGGCCATCCTCGCCTCAACCGACGCGGCCGCGGTGTTCTCCGTACTGCGCCGTCTTCGCCTTCCCCAGCGCCTGTCCGGCATCCTGGAGGCCGAGTCCGGCTTCAACGACGCGCCCACGGTGATCGTCGTCGCCATGCTCAGCCAGGTGAACACTCCGCTGCCGAGCGTGGGGCACGTCGTCTTCGACGCCCTGTTCGAGCTGGCGGTCGGATGCGCGGTCGGCCTCGGGGTCGGCCCTCTCGGCGGATACGCCCTGCGGCGGGTGGCGCTGCCGTCGTCCGGCCTCTACCCCATCGCCGTGCTCGCCCTCGCGTTCGTCGCCTACAGCGGCGCGGCGCTCCTGCACGGCAGCGGCTTCCTCGCGGTGTACCTGGCCACTCTGGTCCTCGGCAACACGCGGCTGCCGCACCGGGCGGCGACCCGGGGCTTCGCCGAGGGGGCCGCGTGGCTGGCTCAGATCGGCCTGTTCGTCATGCTGGGCATCCTCGCCAGCCCTCACGAGTTGCCCGCCGCCGTCGTGCCCGGCCTGATCGCCGGCCTCGCTCTGCTCCTGGTCGCACGGCCCCTGTCCGTCGTGCTCTCGGCCCTGATCGTACGGCTGGGGCGCCTCGACGGGCTCTCCTGGCGCGAACAGGCGTTCCTGTCGTGGGCGGGACTACGAGGGGCGGTGCCCATCGTGCTCGCCACCATCCCGTGGGCGACCGGGCTCATCGGCGCCAAGGGGGTGTTCAACGAGGTCTTCGTCATCGTGATCGTCTTCACGATGGTGCAGGGGCCGACGCTGCCGTACCTCGCGCGGATCCTGCGGGTGAACGCGCTCGACGAGGCCCGCGACCTCGGGGTGGAGGCGGCCCCGCTGGAAGAGCTCAACGCCGACCTCCTGCAGATCACCATCCCACCGGGCTCGGGGCTCCACGGAGTCGAGATCTTCGAGCTTCGCCTGCCCTCGGACGCGGCCGTCACCATGGTCGTACGCGAGGGCCGCTCATTCGTCCCCGAGGGCTCCACACGCCTGCGGGCCGAGGATCAGCTCCTGGTCGTCACCACGGCCGCGTACAGGCAGACCGTCGAACGCCGCCTTCGAGCGGTGAGCCGCCGCGGCAAACTCGCCGGCTGGTACGGCGAACGCGGCGAGTGACAGCCCCTCACCACGCACAAGCCACCTCACGGCCCTCCCGCAGGGCCACCTCACGCACGGGCCACCTCACGCACGGGCCACCTCACGCAGGGCCGTCGCCTCTTTACGCAGGCCGCTCGCACAGTCACCGCATGGCTCGCACGGTCACTGCGGTGGGGCCTCTTACGGGGTACCCCACAGAGCCTGTGACGGGGATTAGAACCTGCCTGGGTGGCGTTCAGCCTAATCGGCTGCGTACCATTAGCAGTCGCATCGGTAGAGTGCCAGTCTGCGTGAGTCATACTCGGCTTGAGTCATACGAGGAGGAGTGCGTGCCCACCTACCAGTACGCCTGTACCGCTTGCGGTGAAGGGCTCGAAGTCGTCCAGAGATTCTCCGACGACGCGCTGACCACATGCCCAAGCTGCGAGGGCCAGCTGCGCAAGGTGTTCTCGGCCGTCGGCATCGTCTTCAAGGGCTCCGGCTTCTATCGGACGGACAACCGCTCGTCCACCACCTCCGGGGTCTCGTCGTCCAGCGGTTCCCCCGCTTCTTCTGGTTCCTCGGCTTCCTCCGGTTCCAGCGGCTCCGGGGACTCCGGCGGCTCCGACTCCGGAAGCACCACCACGACCAAGAAGGAGCCCGCCTCGGCGAGTTCTTCGGCGTCCGCGAGCAGCTCGGCCGCCTGACGACGCCCGGGTTGTACGGCTCCCCCGCAGGCCGTACAACCTTTCTTGAGCCCCCTCGGACCTCGGGTCTCCGGACCTGGCAGCGATGCGCCCGCCGACGCTGTGTATCAGCGGCGGGAATCACCCATCACAACGTGCCCCGATCTCCGTGCCACCCGTCATTTCGCCCTAGGGTTATCCACAGGTCTCGACTCGGGTCTCTTCCGCGCGGGGCCGGGGCGCTAGTGTCTGCGCCATGGTCATGAGAGCGGAAATCGGGGTCATCGGCGGTTCAGGGTTCTACTCCCTCCTTGATGATGCCGAAGAGATCGACGTCGCCACGCCGTACGGGCCGCCGAGCGACACCATCACTGTCGGCCACATCGGCTCGCGCGCGGTCGCGTTCGTGCCCCGCCACGGCCGCGATCACCGGTTTGCTCCCCATCGCATTCCCTACCGGGCGAACCTCTGGGCTCTTCGCTCCCTCGGCGTGCGCCAGGTGCTGGCGCCGAGCGCCGTCGGATCCCTCCGCCTTCAGTACGGTCCGGGCACCCTTGTGATCCCTGACCAGCTCGTCGATCGCACGTCGGGCCGGGTGCAGACCTATTACGACACGAGCGGCGCGGTCCACGTCCCCTTCGCCGATCCCTACTGCCCCGTCGGCAGGGCCCTGTCCTATTCAAGGGCCGAAGCCGAAGGCTGGAATGCCGTCGACGGGGGCACTCTCGTCGTCATCGAGGGTCCCCGCTTCTCCACCAGGGCGGAGTCCCGCTGGTTCGCCTCCAACGGCTGGTCGATCGTCGGCATGACCGGCTATCCGGAGGCCGTTCTCGCCCGCGAGCTGGCCCTGTGCTACACCACGCTGGCCCTGGTCACCGATCACGACGCCGGAGTCGAGACGGGTGAGGGCGTCACCCAGGACGAGGTCTTCGAGTTCTTCGCGGCCAACAGCGAGCGCATGCGCGCACTCGTCGGCTCGGTGGCCGCCGAGCTGCCGACAGAACGCGCCTGCCCCTGCGGCGACGCACTGAACGGCATCAAGCTCCCCTTCGAACTCCCCTGATCCCCCCACTCGACCCACGAACCTCACCTTCAGCCGCAGGAGACACCCATGCGGGCCGCACTCCGTGCAGTTCGGGTACTCAACCGCCGGCGCCGGCTCGTGGCCGTCGTCCTCGCGGCGATGGCCACGGCGAGTGTCGGCCTGGCCATGCGTCCGGCTCCGTCCACCGAGGTCCTGGCCGCCGCCCGGGACCTCAGGGCAGGCACGCTGTCAGCCTCAGACCTGACCGTGGCACTCATCCCTGACGCCGCGGTGCCCGACGGCGCGCTCCGCCCCGGAGCGCCCGTCGCCGGACGCGTCCTGGCCGCTCCGGCCCGGCGCGGCGAGCCTCTCACCGACGTACGCCTGCTCGGCCCCTCCCTGATCGACGCCTACGGCCCCGGCATGCTTGCCACGCCCGTACGCATCACCGACGCCGGTTCGGCACGCCTGCTTCGCGTGGGCGATGTCATCGACGTGATCGCGGCCGCGGCCCAATGGGACGACGCCGCCCTCGATCCGCGCACGGCCACAGTGGCTCAGGCGGTCACCGTCATGGCCTTGCCACGCTCGGCGGGCGCGGAGGACTCCATGACGGAAAGCGGCGCTCTCGTCGTCCTGGCCACCACACCGGAGCAGGCCGCCCGCCTCGCCCAGGCCGGTACGGGCTCACGCCTGTCGATCACCATCCACGGCCACCCCCGATGACCAAGCGACCAGCCGCATTCGCCCCACCGCCTGGAAACCGCCAGGCGAAGCACCTTTCAAGGACCGGGCACTCTAGGCAGCACAGATATCCCGTCTACAGCAGAGAGCCGAGCTTCGGGTCGTACTCCCAGTGCCACGGCTCGAACGGGCTGTGATAGGCCCAATCGGGGTGCATCCACCCGAACTTCTTGCTGTTGGCCTCAAGCCAGTTGAACTGCACCGAGCGGAAGACGTCGACGCCACCACACAGGTCCACCGCGAGCCCGAGCCCGTGGTTGCTTCGTCCGGGTACGGCGGCGAAGCCCGGCCTGCGGTAGAAGACGGCCTGCTGCTCACTGAGGTTGCGGTAACTGTCGGTCACGCACATTGGCCTGCCGAACTGTTTCCTGTACGCCTCGTTGAGCGCGACGAAGGCGATCGCCGCGTCCGCTCGCAACTCGCGGCCCGGTTGCTGCAGCGGGCACAGGGCGCTCTTGGGGAGGAGCCCGTTGGGGTACTGCGCGGCGGCGCTCACCTGGGTGGGGTCGCACGCCGCGCCCGTACGGCCGCCCTGGTTGACGCGCACCCCGAGCTTGGTCAAAGCCTGGGACAGGGACTTCACGACAGTCGCCGACCGCTTCCTCAGCGTGTCGATCTCAAGGCTGAGCTGGGCCTCCACCAGCAGCTTCGTCGCCCGAAGATCCTGCGCCTCACTAGCCAGCCTCTGCTGCTCCTGGTAGAGCCGCCCCGCGTCGGCCAGAACCTTGTCACGACCCGACACGATGTAGGTCATGTCACTCAGAGCACGAAGGCTGCCCGCGTCCTTCTCACCGGTGAAGAAGGGCGCCATGTCGCCACCCGAAGGCTCCTGGTACAGAGACTGCACCAGGTCCGCCAGCGGCCTGCGCACCTTGGACATCTCCAGAGTGGCCGTGCGCAGCTGCTCCAGCTTGCCCTTGAGCTCCTTGTCGGCCTTCGCCAGCGTCGCCTGCCGCTGTTCCAATGCCTTCGTGGCATCCGCCAGCGCCTGGGACGACTTCTCGGCGTCCCGCCGCAATTGATTAAGGTTGCCCGGATCGAGCTCCCGGGTTGCAGCCTCTTGGGCGACCGACCGCGCCTGCGCCGAGCCCGACGACGTCATGGTGATCATGGAAACCATCACCATGAGGACGGCGATCAAGCCCGCCGATCGGGGAGATGGCACGTTACGGACCCCTCCGTTTGCGAAATTGTGACCTGAGCCCGGCACGCACGTTACTACAGCAACCGGTGTAGTCGGACCCGAGTCGCGAGAGCCGTTATGTACGGATCATGGCATTTATACCTTCTCGCTATCGCACGCTTGGCACAGTTGCCACAGCCAGTTGCCGCGCCACGCGGGAAAACACCCCGCTCGCCACACGCCCTCCGGCACCCCAGCCCCAGCCATCGCCATCGCCGAAACTCCCTCTACGGGCATCCACGACCTAGCGGAACCCACCGAAGAAGCCCCCAACCCCCGCATCCCGAACCCAGCCGCAAGCACCGCCGAAACCCCCACTGCCGGCACCCCGGACCTGGCGGGACGCACCGCCGAAAGTCCCGATGCCTGCCGCACCGACATGCCGGGAACACCCACCTCCGGCACACCCCACCCACCGGACCACACCGCTCCAGAACGCCCGACCGTCAGCTCGATCTCCGTACGTTCCGCCGGGTCCGCGGTTCGTACACCCTCCCTCGACGGCGCCGGCTGCGTACGTTCTGCGGAATCCGCAGCTTGTAAGCCCTCTGTCGACTCCACTACCTCCGCACATTGTGCCGCGACGGCAGCACATGAGCCCTCCGTCGACTGCACCGCTCGCCCGCGTCCCGCCGACCGAGCAGTTTGTGGGTGTTCCTCCGGGCGCGAGCCCTGGGCAGGATCCTCCGGGCGTTCGCCCTGGGCACGGTCCTCCGGATTCAGGGCTTGCGCGTTCTCACTCGGATGCGCGGCTGGAGTGCGGTCCTCGGACGACACCACCTGCCCGCGCTCCTCCGGCCGTACGGCGCCTTTGTGATCTTCCTGCGGAACCAAGGGCACCCGGTCATCCGGCCGCGCCGCCCGCCCGTGTTCCCCCGACGACATCGTCGTCGCGCGTTCTTCACGAGGGGCAGCCCATACGTGCCGCCCTGGACGATCGCGCCTCACCCCAGGCCATATCGCCGCTGTGTCCGGCTTTTCAGCCCGCAACACGCGACCCAGCCATCCATCACGATCAGCCTGTGGATAGCGTCCCGCCGATTCCCCATGTCCAGCCTTCAGGTGTGGATCCACCGGCTCCCACCCACCGGCCCTCATCCGCGAGACGTCCAGCACCTTCTCGTCCACGGGGATCAACGGAGTCGGAACCACACCCTGGTACCCAAAGTCCGCATGCGGCGGAGCGGGCACAGGGGTCACGAAGACCATGCTGGGCACCCCTTGCCACCCCGACGCGACCTTCATCTTCACCGCATCTTGCGGCCGGCCTCGCACATGCTCCTCATATCCAGTGAGCTCAGCCACAAGGAGCCCTGCCGCGAGGACCGCAGGCGCCAGCATCGCCGCCAGGAGCACACCCGGCCGGACACCCCGGCGCCTCTCAACCTGCTTTCGTCGCTCTCCGCTCACGCTGCGTGACAGTAGTCACACAGCGCTACCGTACGTTGCTGGCATGTCAGCCTTTTACCCCAGCTCAGCGCACACATGGGATACGAGTCGCAAAGCCAAGCCACGCCTCTGCACACATGGTGCTCGCCTTTCGGTACGCTTACACCAGCCCCGCCTCCGTAGCTCAGGGGATAGAGCACCGCTCTCCTAAAGCGGGTGCCGCAGGTTCGAATCCTGCCGGGGGCACCTGGTTGACCTTGTGATTCGCCGCCTGACCTGCACCTATGGACAGGAGTAGGTGACAGAACAGAGACGGGCGAGAGCAGCAACATGCAACTGTAGGCAGTCGTATGTCAGCACCCGTGCAATATGTGTGCAACGATCTTGAAGCCGTTTTGCCAGGTCAGCCCAAATATGCGAATGGCCCCGAGGTAACCCGAGGCCATTCCG
The DNA here is from genome assembly GCF_040649355.1 of Sphaerisporangium sp. NPDC049002. Taxonomy (NCBI): domain Bacteria; kingdom Bacillati; phylum Actinomycetota; class Actinomycetes; order Streptosporangiales; family Streptosporangiaceae; genus Sphaerisporangium; species Sphaerisporangium sp. NPDC049002. The sequence goes on from NZ_JBEZFH010000104.1 coordinate 24,115, forward strand.
CAACCGCTCGGATCACTCGTTCAGAGCGTTCAGGATCTTGGAGCTCGCTAGGAGCTGTTTGGAGTTCGGATCATGTGGTTGAGGTGAGGAGCTTCAGCCACATGATCGAGCCTCGGAGGTGGAGTCCGGCCTCGTAGCTTTC
>NZ_JBEZFH010000105.1:0-24161 GCF_040649355.1 Sphaerisporangium sp. NPDC049002
CCCGTCGTCCGCTCGAAGATCCTGGTGGAGTGGCCGAGAGGCGAGGCAGCGGCCTGCAAAGCCGCGTACACGCCCGCGAGCCCCGAGCACGAGCTGGCGCGGCGGTTGCGCGACGCTTACCGCCGCGTGACCGCCGCGAGGCTTTCCCCTGACGAGAAAGAGCGGTTCGCGAGGAGGTTCGTAGCGATTTGCGACCTCGCAAAGCGGGACGTCGACCACGCGGACACCCGTCTGGACGCCTTTCTCGCGGATCTCGAAGAGGATTCCGACACGCCGCGTAGGCGAAACATTGCGGAATGTGATTGAGTCCTGGCCGCGTGTCCCTTAATTTCAAGCGGGTAAGGGGTTTCTGACCGTTGACTGGTGGGTGCGTGCCGAAACCCCGCGCTTGGCCACACCGGGTGAGGCGGGGTACGGGCACTGGCCCGCCGCAGCGCTCATCCTCAGACAGCGGTAACAGGGGGAGCAACCTAGATGAACAAGCGAGAACTCGTGGACGCGATCGCAGATCGGGTCGGCGACAGGAAGACGGCCACCGAGGCCGTGAACGCGATAATCGAGGCCATCCAGCACGCTGTCTCGAACGGGGAGAAGGTTTCGATCACGGGCTTCGGCGCGTTCGAGATGGCGCACAAGCCGGCCCGCCAGGCACGGAACCCGTCGACGGGGGAGCCCATCAAGGTCGCCGAGAGCTGGGGACCAAAGTTCCGTGCCGGGGCCGATTTCAAGGATCAGGTCAATGCGGCCGGAAAGAAGGCCGCCAAGAAGAAGTGACGCCTTACCGGCTCACCTGCGCGCCCGGAAACCCCACCAGGGGTTCCGGGCGTCGCCGTGTCAGGGGGCGCGGGCGGCGGGTCACTCAGGCAGCGGGAAGGTCGAGAGGGTGATCGCGGTGATGGCGTCGCCCTCGACGCGGATGTTCACCCGCTGGCCGGCCCGCAGCAGTCGCAGAGGGCCCGCGTCGAAGGCGGCGGCGCCGAACGGGATCTCGGTCCCGTCGTCGAGGAAGACCGAACCCTCACGGGTTTCGAGGTCGAAGACGCGCACCGTTGCCTGCACGCCGGCCAGCCTACCGCGCGGGAAATCACTCCACAGGAGTCAGGAGCTCAGGCAGGGTCGCGCGGCTGGACGTACGAGGCCAGGCCCCGCAGGATGATCTCCAGGCCGAGCTCGAACCTCGCGTCGTTGGTCTCGTGGAACATCATGCCCGCCAGGGCGACCAGGTTGGGGAACCGGTCGGGCGGGAGCGCGTCGAAGTACCCCATGAGCGTGGCGCGCATCTCGTCCCACGTGTCCGCCTCGCTGGTGCGGCGGCGCTCCTCCCACATGCTCTCCTCGAAGGCGAACCCGTCCATGTACGTGGAGATCATGTCGCCCGCCGTCGCGGCCACCTTGTCCGGCAGCCCGGCGCTGCGGAAGATCGCCATCAGCCGCTCGACGTGGGGCAGCAGCTCGGGGGTGAAGGGCACGTGGGACATGGAGATGCGGGCCATGTCACGGTGCGCGAGGAGCCGCGCCCGGCCGTGCCGCGCGAACTCCTTGATCTGCTCCTGCCAGTGCTCGGGGTCCGGATCGGGCAGCTCGTGGCCGTCGAACAGCCGGTTGTACATGAGCTGGTAGAGCTCGTCCTTGCTCCGCACGTGGGCGTACAGCGCCGAGACGGCCACGCTGAGCTCGGAGGCCACCTGGCGCATGCTCAGCCTGTCGAAGCCCTCGCGGTCGAGCACGACGAACGCCGCGTCGACGATGCGCTCGCGCGTCAGCGGGACGCGCACGGGGGCCGGCCGCTTGCGTGCCCGCTCCCAGGGAGCGGCAGAGGGCATGGTCTGGTCGTCGCGCTCTGGCTCGCTCATGCGTCACGCCCCTTGGAGTCCGTGGTGATCGAGTGTAGTTGGCCCGCTGAACAGTGCTCGCCCTACTAGAACACCACTCTATTTCGCGATATATCTTGTCTATCCGGCACATGCGACATATCTTGAGAACGCCGCACTTGCCGTCGAACGGTGTTCAATGGTAGAACACTGCTCAATTCAAGTGAACACTGTTCTATGAGCGTGGACGACGCTCGGTCGCATAAGGAGCCCGCATGACGACGACAGACACCTCCCTGAAGGAGGCACCGCCCGAGACGGCGCCATACCGGTGGCGCTGGGCGGCCCTTTTCGTCATCCTCGCCGCCGAGGTGATGGACCTGCTCGACGCGATGGTCACCAACATCGCCTCGCCCACCATCCGCGACGAGCTGGGCGGGAGCGCCGCGACCATCCAGTGGCTCGGCGCCGCCTACACCCTGTCGATGGCCGTCGGCCTGATCACCGGTGGCAGGCTCGGCGACATCTTCGGCCGGAAGCGGATGTTCCTCATCGGCGCCGCGGGCTTCACCGTGGGGTCGCTGCTGTGCGCCGTCGCCCAGGGGCCCGAGTTGCTGATCGCCGCCCGGGTCGTCCAGGGGCTGTTCGGCGCGGTCATGCTCCCGCAGGGCCTCGGCATGATCAAGGAGATGTTCCCGCCCAAGGAGATGCAGGCGGCTTTCGGCATGTTCGGGCCGGTCATGGGCCTGTCCTCGGTCGGCGGCCCCATCCTCGCCGGCTGGCTGATCGACGCCGACTTCTTCGGCACCGGCTGGCGCATGATCTTCCTGATCAACCTGCCGCTCGGCGTCGCCGCCGTGCTGTGCGGGCTGCGGTTCCTGCCCGAGTCGCGGTCGCCTCACCCGCTGAAGCTCGACTTCGCGGGCGTGGTCCTCGCCACGCTGGCGGGCCTGCTGCTCGTCTTCCCGCTGGTCCAGGGCCGGGAGCACGACTGGCCGCTCTGGTCGTTCCTGATGATCGGCGCGTCCGTCGTGGTCTTCGCGCTCTTCGGCTGGTTCGAGTCCCGCAGGAGCAGGGCCGGCGGCGACCCGCTCATCGTCCCCAGCCTGTTCCGCAAGCGCGCCTTCACCGGCGGGCTGGTCACGGGCCTGGTCTTCTTCTCGGGGATGGTCGGCTTCTCGCTGGTCTTCAACCTCTACACCCAGCTCGGCCTCGGCTACTCGACCCTGAAGGCCGGCCTGTCGATGGTGCCGTGGTCGCTCGGCATGGTCGTCGGCTTCGGCCTCGCCCAGCCACTCCAGAAGTACGGCCGCAAGCTCCTGCACGGCGGCACGCTGCTCATGGCCCTCGGCGTGCTCGCCATCCTGGTCACGCTCAACCTCGCCGGCGTCGGCGTCACCCCGTGGCAGCTCGCCCCCGCGCTGCTCGTGACGGGCATCGGCATGGGCATGCTGATGGCGCCGTTCTTCAACATCGTGCTCGCCGGGGTCGAGGACCACGAGACCGGCTCGGCCTCCGGTTCGCTGACGGCGATCCAGCAGCTCGGCAGCGCGTTCGGCGTGGCGCTCCTCGGCACGGTGTTCTTCGGGATCCTCGGTAGCAGCGTCGCCACGGCCGCCGACGACGTGACGCCGAAGCTGCGCTCCGACCTGGCCGCCGTACGGGTGACCGGCCCCGCGCAGGACCGGATCGTCACCGGGGTGCGCGCCTGCGGGCACGACCGCGCGGTCGCCAAGGACCCGGCCGAGGTGCCCGCCTCCTGCACGCGGCTGGAGGCCGACGCCAGGGCCGCGGCGACGTCCCCAGAGACCGGCGGCGGCATCCAGAAGGCGGTGATGACGGCCGGCGCCGCGGCGGGCAAGGAAGGCTTCAGCGACGCGATGAAGACCATCCTGTGGGTCGTCGACGGCATGCTGCTGCTGACGTTCCTCGTCGCCTTCCTGCTGCCGAAGCACGCGCGTGAGGGTGAGGCGGCCGGCCACTGACCCCATATGAACCGCCGGCCACCGACCGTACCGGCTACCTACCGATCACGAAGGAGTCCTCCACGTGGAGGACTCCTTCAGCGTCTTCACCACGGCCGCGGTGTGCGGGCCGACACCGAGGGCCAGCGCCTCCTCCAGGTCCGAAGGCGTGTCGACGTCACGGCGCACCGAGGGGATGCCGTCCGGCGTCAGCTCCTTCGCGCCGCCGCCGAGATGCCTGGCCCGCGACTCGCCACCGAACCTCGGGGCGAACGCCACGCCGGGCCGTACCCCGTAGAAGGTCGTCCCGATCTCGGCCGCGTCGGGGACGAACGACTGGTCGAAGTCGGCGGCCAAGGCCAGCGCCACGCCCAGCTCCTCCGGCCGCAGGGCGGGCAGGTCGGCCTGGAGCGCCCCGATCGGGTCGCCCGGCGCCAGCCGTACGGCCTCGGCGCCGCCGAACCGGAGCGCGGCGTTGAGCCCGGCGTCCGGGTCGGGCACCACGTGCGCGCCCAGCGCCGACAGGGCCTCCGCGGGCACGGGATCACCCGTCACCACGACGACCCGGGCCACGTCCCCGCAGGCCAGCGCAGCCGAGATTGTGTCACACGCGATCGCCACGGCGAGCGCGGCGCGGTAGGGTCCGGTCGCCGCGGCCAGGCGGGTCTTCGCGGCGACCAGGGTCTTCACCGGCACCACAATGGTCCAGCCGGATTGCCGGCCGAGGACGCTACGTTCCGTACCACGCATAGCCTTAGCATCCCGCCTCGACATCTCGTGGAGCCAACCGGGAGACTGATGACGCACAGGCATGACTGGAGGAGTCAATGAGCCGCCCCGGACGTCCGCCCATCCCGTGGGAAGCCCTAGTCGTGGCGATCGTCAAGCCGCTGCTGTATCTGTTCACCAAGCGCGACTGGCGGGGCCGCGCCCACCTGCCGCGCACCGGTGGCGTGATCATCGCGGCGAACCATCTGTCGTGGAGCGATCCGCTGCTGTTCGCGCACTACGCCTACGACAACGGCCGCTGGCCCGTCTACCTGGCGAAGTCCGGGGTCTTCGACATCCCGGTGATCGGCGCGATCATCAGGAAGTGCAGGCAGATCCCGGTGTATCGCGGAAGCACCGACGCCGCGCGCTCCCTGAAGGACGCGGAGCAGGCCCTGCGCGACGGCTCGTGCGTGATCTTCTACCCCGAGGGCACGATCACGCGCGACCCCGAGTTCTGGCCCATGGCCGCCAAGACCGGCGTGGCCCGGCTGGCGCTGGCCACCGGCGTCCCGGTGGTCCCCGTCGCCCACTGGGGCGCGCAGGAGATCCTGCCGTACGGCAAGAAGAGGCCGAGGCTGTTCCCCCGCAAGACCTTCCGCGTGCTCGCCGGGCCACCAGTCGATCTCTCGAAGTACGAGGGACTTCCCATGCGCGGCAGCGTGCTCAAGGAGGCGACCGCCGACATCATGGCCGCCATCACCGCCCAGCTCTCCGAGCTTCGCGGCGAGAAGGCGCCCGGCGCCCCTTTCGACGAGGCCGAGAGCCGCGCCGGGTGACCGCGAGACGTCCGGTGGTGAGCGCCGACTCGGCGCGGTGGAGTGAGCGTACGGTGAACAGATGACCAAGGCCGTCGTTTTCGGAACCGGTTCGTGGGGGACCACCTTCGCGATGATCTTGGCGGAGGCGGGCACCTCGACGACGCTCTGGGGGCGGCGCGCCGAGGTGGTCGAGGCCATCGACCGCAGGCACGAGAACCCCGAGTACCTGCCGGGGGTGCGGCTCCCCTCGTCGCTGCGCGCGACCACCGACGCGGCCGAGGCGATGGAGGGCGCCGACTTCGTCGTCCTCGCCGTGCCGTCCCAGACCCTGCGCGGCAACCTGGCCGCCTGGGCCCCGCACATTCCCGGCCACGCCGTGCTCGTCAGCCTGATGAAGGGCATCGAGCTGCGCACGTCCAAGCGCATGAGCGAGGTCATCTGCGACGTCGCCGGCGTCCCGGCCGAGCGGGTCGCCGTCGTGTCCGGCCCGAACCTCGTCGGGGAGCTGATCCGGCGCGAGCCGGCCGCCACGGTGGTCGCCAGCGTCGACGACGAGGTCACCGGGCGCTTGCAGGAGGCCTGCCATCTGCCGTGGTTCCGCGCCTACACCAACGCGGACGTGGTGGGGGTCGAGCTCGGCGGCGCCGTGAAGAACGTCATCGCCCTCGCCGTGGGCGTGGCGGCGGGCATGGGGCTCGGCGACAACGTCAGGGCGACGCTCATGACGCGCGGCCTGGCCGAGATCTCGCGGCTGGGCGCGGTGCTCGGGGCCGACCCCCACACCTTCGCCGGCCTCGCGGGAATGGGCGATCTCGTGGCGACCTGCACGTCCCCGCTGTCCAGGAACCGCACTTTCGGTGAGAATCTTGGCCGGGGCATGACCCTGGCCGAGACGATCGCCGCGACCAGGCAGACCGCCGAGGGGGTCAAGTCCTGCGAGTCGGTTCTCGACCTGGCAAGGAAGCACGACGTGGAAATGCCGATCACCGAGGTGGTGGTGGGCGTGGTCCACGACGGAATGACCCCCAGCGAGGCCGCGATGCTGCTCATGTCGCGTACTCCCAAGCCCGAACGGTACGGCGTGTGACACTCTCTCGACGTATGCGCAGGAGACTCGGCGAGAACTCCCGGGCGGTCCATCTGCCGCCCGCTCCCGTCCCCCGTCAGCTTCCCATCGGGCTGCCCGTGTGGCGCAGCGCCGCCTGGAGCTTCGACAGCTCGGCCGAGTACGCCGACGTGGTCGGCGACCGCGTCCCGGGCTTCGCCTACAGCCGCGTCGACAACCCCACCGTGGCGGCCTTCGCCTCCGGCATCGCCTCGCTGGAGGGGGCCGCGGCTCCCGAGGACGTCGCGGGCCAGGCGTTCTCGTCGGGCATGGCGGCCGTGAGCGCGGTGCTCATGACCTTCCTGCGGGCCGGTTCCCACGTCGTCGCGCCCGCTCCCGTGTACGGCGGCACGTACTCCCTGCTGTCGAACGTGCTGGCACGCTTCGGCGTCTCGGTCGACTTCGTGGACTACTCCGACCTGCGCCGCGTCCACGCCACCGTGCGCTCCTCGACCAAGATCGTCTATGCGGAGACGCTGAGCAACCCCACGATGACGGTCGCCGACATCCGGGGGCTCTACCGCATCGCGCGCGACGCGGGCGCGCTGCTGGTGGTCGACTCCACCTTCGCCACCCCCGTGGTGTGCCGTCCCCTGGAACACGGCGCCGACGTGGTCATCCACTCCGCCACCAAGTACATCGGCGGGCACGACGACTGCACCGGCGGGGCGGTGGTGGGCCGTCCCGACCTGATCTCCCAGATCCGCGAGGTGCGCATCGACACCGGGGGCACCCTGTCGCCCGACGAGGCCTTCCTGCTGCGCCGGGGCCTGGAGACGCTCCCGCTCCGGGTGCGGCGCATGTGCGCCACCGCGATGGTCTTCGCCGCCGCCGTGGCCAAGCACCCGGCCGTACGGCGCGTCGACTACCCCGGCCTGCCCGACCACCCCGGCCACCAGCTCGCCCGCCAGCTTTTCGACTCCGGCCCCGAGGGCACCAGGTACGGCGCGTGCGTCACCGTCACCCCGCACGGCGGCTACGAGGCGGGGGTCATGCTGGCGGACGCCGTACGGCTCGCGCGCATCGCCACCTCGGTCGGCGGCACGCACACCAAGGTCGCCCACGTGGCCTCCACGACCCACCGCCAGCTCGACGAGGCGGCCCTCACGGCCTCCGGCATCGACGCGGGCGCGGTGCGCTTCTCCATCGGCCTTGAGGACTCCGAGGACCTGATCGCCGACGTCACGGACGCCCTCGACGCGCTCCGTTCGAACACCGCGACCCGCACCTGACAAGCAGGGACGACAGGGGCGCAAGGTAGATTCGTGCATCATGAGCCATCAGCATGAATCCCGGCCTCGTGTACGGGTGGCGGTCGTCTTCGGCGGGCGCAACTCCGAGCACGCGGTGTCCTTGATGGGCGCGGGCAGCGTCCTCTCGGCCATCGACCGGTCCAAGTACGACGTCGTCCCGATCGGCATCTCGCCGGACGGGCGCTGGGTGCTGGCCTCAGACGACCAGAGGTTCGAGATCGAGGGCGGCGAGCTTCCCGCCGTCGACGCGAGCGGCACCTCGCTCGCGCTCCCCTCCGACCGCGGGTCCATCGTCGCGCTCGACGCCGGGCGGATCCCCAGCTCGCTCGGCGAGGTCGACGTCGTGTTCCCCATGCTGCACGGCCCCTATGGCGAGGACGGCACCATCCAGGGTCTGCTGGAGATGGCCGGAGTGCGGTACGTCGGCTCGGGCGTGCTGGCCAGCGCGGTCGGCATGGACAAGGCGTACATGAAGGCGCTGCTGTCGGCCGCGGGGCTCCCCGTCGGCCCGTACGTCGTGGTGCGCGACCGTGACTGGCGCCTCGATCGCGAGCGCGTCATGAAGGACGTCGAGGTGCTCGGCTGGCCCGTCTTCGTCAAGCCGTCCCGCGCGGGCTCCAGCCAGGGCATCTCCCGGGCCGCGGACTTCGAGGAGCTGGAGCGGGCCATCGAGCACGCCCGCGAGCACGACCCGAAGGTCCTCGTCGAGGCCGCCATCGAGGGGCGCGAGATCGAGTGCGCGGTGCTGGAGTCCCCCGGGGACGAGCCGCCCGCCGCGAGCCACCCCGGCGAGGTGCTGGTCAACGAGGACCACGAGTTCTTCGACTTCTCGGCCAAGTACATCGGCTCCGACATGTCGCTCGCCGTGCCCGCCGACCTCCCCGAGGCCGTGAGCGAGGAGCTGCGGCAGATGGCCGTACGGGCGTTCGAGGCACTCGGATGCGAGGGGCTGTCCCGCGTGGACTTCTTCTACACCCCGGCGGGCGGCCTGATCCTTAACGAGATCAACACGATGCCCGGCTTCACCGCCGTGTCCGTGGCGCCGCAGCTGTGGGCCGCCTCCGGCGTGTCGTACGCCGAGCTGGTCGACCGGCTCATCCAGCTCGCGCTCAACCGTCCCGTGGGACTGCGGTGATCCGCCGTGCCGGCTTGATCGCGGCCGTTCAGCCGGGTCAGCCAAGGCAGCCGGGTCAGTCGGGTCGGCCTGGTCAGCCGGGGAAGGCCGCCTTGATCGGGGCGGCGAGGTCGACGAGCACCCCGGCGGACTGGTGCTTGCGGGAGATCGTCACCTCGACGTAGCCGTCACGGGTGATCGCCGTGAACAGCGCGGGCCTGACCGGGTCGGCGAACCACGCGACGCCGTTGATCTCGGGCACCTGCTGCATGGGATCCATGGCGACGGGGCGGGACACTCCGCAGCGGAGCGCGATCTCGGCCCCGCCCCACACCGCGACGTACGGCGAGCGGGGTTCGGACGGGACGCGCTCCGCGCCGTCGAGAGTGTGGGGCAGCCGATCGTTCAGCGTGGCGCAGGCGGTAGCCGTGGCGCCCCGCGGAGTGGGGGGATCGACTCTCACGGCCCCGCCGCAGCCCGCGAGCAGCGCCAGGACCACCGCGGCCAAGACGACCCGGACCACGGCTTCCCCCAGAGGTGTCGACGCTCAGATATGGACTATCGGACAGGTAAGGGTACGCGTGATTCCCTCAACGGCCTGAATCTGTGCGACGACGAGTTTGCCGAGATCATCCACGTTGCTTGCCTCGGCACGAACGATCACGTCGTAGGGGCCGGTGACGTCCTCCGCCTGGGTGACCCCCGAGATGACCGCGATCGCGCCTGCGACCTCGGCGGCCTTGCCAACTTCTGTCTGGATAAGGATGTAGGCCTGCACCATCACGTCCTCCCGCGGGGGCGAAGCTTTGTATCAGTCCGTAGCTAGATCAGTGCCGAATCGCCACCGTACATGCAACACACCTGGAGGTGTGCTATCAGAGTCGCAGATCTTGGTGAATTCGGGATCATTGCACGTATTGTCGGACGCTTGCCACAATTTCCGGCGGTATTGCTTGGCCCCGGCGACGACGCCGCGGTCCTTCGCGCCCCCGATGGACGAGTTGTCGTGACGACGGATCTCCTACTTGAGGGTAGACACTTCCGCCGTGATTGGTCCAGTGCGTACGACATCGGTCGAAAAGCGGCAGCGCAGAACCTCGCCGACGTGGTGGCGATGGGTGCCGATCCTACGGCCATTTTCGTCGGGCTGGGGCTTCCCGGGGACCTTCCGACGGCGTGGCTCGACGGGCTCACCGACGGCTTCGGGGACGAATGCGCGCTGGTCGGCGCAAGCGTCGCGGGAGGTGATATTTCCAGTTCCGAGCAGGTCGTGCTGGGGGTGACGGCGCTGGGCGACCTGGGCGGGCGTGCCCCGGTCACACGGTCGGGAGCCCGGCCGGGCCAGGTCGTGGCCGTGGCGGGCCGGCTCGGCCACGCGGCGGCCGGGCTGGCGCTGCTGCTGGCGGGACGTGAAGAGCTTCCCTATCCCGAGCTGGTGGACGCCCACCGGCGCCCCCAGCCGCCGTACGGCTGCGGACCGGGGGCCGCCGTCCTCGGTGCCACGGCCATGGCCGACGTCAGCGACGGGCTGCTCCAGGATGTGGGGCACATCGCCAAGGCGAGCGGCGTGCGGGTCGAGCTGGAGCCCCAGGACCTGCCGGTGCCGGAACCGCTGGCCGCCGCCGCGGCCGAGCTGGGGGTGGACCCGCTGCGGTGGGTGCTCACGGGCGGGGACGATCACGCGCTGGTCGCGGTCTTCCCGGCGGACGTACGGCTGCCGCCGGAGTGGCGGGTCATCGGGCGGGTCGTCGAAGGGGAAGGCGTGCAGGTCAGAGGCCATGACGAGCCTCAGGGTGGCTGGGATCACTTCCGTGACTAAGGTGAAAATTGTGACAAAGACGTATTAAAGGTGTTATGAAGTGTGGCGTCGTATTTTCTACCAGAAGGGCGCTTCATGCGACGGGGACGCCACACGTCATCCCGAGACCGGGAGTCCGACCCTGGGCGGGCGGGTGAGCACAGGGGTCCGAGATGGCACGACGACGAGCGCGGCACCCAGGAGTGGCTGGCCGAAGCGACCGGCCCAGCCTGGCTGGACGACCCCACCCCATCCCAGGACGCCCCCACCACCGGTTCGTACGGTGGTGTCCGGTCTCCCGCATGGGACGCCGCTGTGGCCGCTCCGGAGCCGGAGGCAGGACCGCAGGAGCAGGCCGCGTTCCCCGATTCCGAGCCACCGCGAACGAGGCCGGGCCGTGAGGCCATCTCGGTCACCCTGGACCCGGGGAGGCATGGGAGGAGGGCACGGGCGAGCCGGACCCGGTTCTGGCGGGGGCGCCGTCTCATGGCGCTGTCGGCGGTAGCGGCGGTCACCGCCGTCGGCACCGTCGTCATCGGCGTCAAGCTCTCCTCGTCGCAGCTCGAACTCAGACGTGCCCCGGACTGTCCCGCGGGTCAGGCATGCGCCGCCATCGTCACGGGCAAGCCGCCGGCGAACGTGCTGCCCGCACCCACGGACACCGAAGGCCTCACCACACCGGATCCGTCCGGCACCGGGTCCCCTCGCGCGTCCAAGTCGGCCAAGCCGTCGGCGAGCGCCGGCCGTACCCCGGACCGGTCGGCACCTGTCGCCTCCGCCCGCCCCACGCCGGACCGTACGCGCACCCCCACCCCGAGACCGAGCCGGACGGTCGAGGACGCGCCGGAGCCCGTCCCTTCGATCGAGGAGACCGACACCCCGTCCCCGGACGCGACGCCCCTGGCCGACGGGGGCGACCCGTCGGTGTCGCCGGGAACGGTGGCCGCCTGCGACCAGGCGGGCCATTCGAAGCGGACGACGGGTCGCTGCCCTGGCACCGGGCCGGGACCCCGGGGGAACCGATGACCGGTGGCCTTGGTGGGTGCCCCACCCTGATTTGATGGGTGGGTGACTCCTCCCCGTGTGCTGACGATCGCAGGCTCCGACTCCGGCGGAGGCGCGGGCATCCAGGCCGATCTGAAGACCATGCTCGCGCTGGGCGTCCACGGCATGAGCGTGATCGCGGCCGTCACCGCGCAGAACTCCCTCGGCGTTCAGGGCTACTGGGAGCTGCCCGCCGAGGCGGTGCGCGCCCAGCTCGACTCGGTGCTCGGCGACATCGGCGCCCAGGCGATCAAGACGGGCATGCTGGCGTCCCCGGAGCTGGTCGAGGTGGTCGCCGAGGTACTGGCCGGTGTGGACGTGCCGGTGGTGGTCGACCCGGTCGGGGTCTCGAAGCACGGCGACTCGCTGCTGGCCCCCGAGGCGGTGCACACGCTCGCGTCCCGCCTGTTGCCCGTGGCGACCGTGGTGACCCCCAACCTCTGGGAGGTCGAGCAGCTCACGTCGGTGAAGGTCGAGGACGAGGACGGCCTGCGCCCGGCGGCCCAGGCGATGCTGGAGCTCGGCTCCACATGGGTGCTGATCAAGGGAGGCCACCTTCCTGGCCCGCCGGTCGACCTCCTCACCGACGGCGTCAGCGAGTACCGCTTCTCCGCCGAGCGGCACGACAACCGGCACACCCACGGCACGGGATGCACGCTGGCCTCGGCCATCGCGTCGTACCTCGCGCTGGGCGAGGACGTGCCGGGCGCGGTCGGGAGGGCCAAGGAGTACGTCACGGGCGCCATCGCCCACGGTTTCCCCCTCGGCGCCGGCATCGGCCCGGTGGACCACGCCTGGCGCCTCCGCTGAGCCGTACGTCCTCACTCACGGCGGCCGGGGCGGTCCGCTGTGCGGCCGGGGCGGTCCGGTGTGCGGACGGGGGCGGTCCAGAGAACGGGCGGGGGCGGTCAGAGCAGGCGGGCGATGGGGTCGTCGGCGAGGCGGCGCAGGAGGACCGCGGTGTCGGCGGCCTGGGAGGCGTCCACGTCGGACCCGGCGCGGGTGCCCGACTCGACGGCGTTGGCCAGGGCGTTCAGCTCGTGGGGCGGCAGCAGGGTGCGGGCCATGCTGTGGAGGCGGAGCCGGATCCTCCGCCCGTCGCCCGGGTCCTCTGCCACCAGATGGGGCACGCGGCGCCCCGTGGGGATCGTGCCCTCGCCATGGGGGTTCCTGACGTACTCCGGCTCTGAGTCGATCCACACGCGCGCCGTGGCCAGGTCGGCCTCCCGGGTGCCGAGCAGGCCGCGTACCTCCAGCACGGTGCCGCTGAGGACCGCCCGCCGCCTGTATGTGCCGAGCACCATGGTGGCGACGAACCCCACCATCAGCACGGCGATCACTCCGAAGAGCACCTTGACCCCGGTGCCGGGGAAGTCGTCGAACGGCGAATCCATGGACCCGCTGGACGGGAAACCTGGCGTGGGACCCCCGAGGACGAGGGTGGCGACACCGGCGATGGCGCCGAGCACGGCCAGGAAGAGAAGCGCGATGACCGAGACCGTGACCTTCTGGCCGGTGGAGGCGTTCACGCTCAGTCGTACGGGCGGATTCAGCACGAGAACAAGCTACCCAGCGAGCCTCGCGCCACGCCCCCAGACCACACCCGCGACGCAGAAAGCCCGTCGCCCTTGGTGGGTGACGGGCTTTCTGGAAGCTCGGGTCAGCGGGTGACCTTACCCGCCTTGATGCAGGAGGTGCACACGTTCAGCCGCTTCGGCGTGCTGCCCACCATGGCGCGCACACGCTGGATGTTCGGGTTCCAGCGGCGGCGGGTGCGGCGGTGCGAGTGCGAGATGTTGTTGCCGAAAGTCGGCCCCTTGCCGCAAACGTCGCAGACGGAAGCCACGGTCATCGCTCCTTAGATCAGTCAATAGGCCCGAAACCGAGGTAGAAGCGGTGGTCGGGCATGCCGGGACAACCGGCTGGCCACACGAGGGTATCCGATGTTGCGCGGTGCACGCCAAATGGGGGAACCGGCGAACGGAGATAATCTCGTAACGCCAACCGTAGCGCATTACCGGAGACCCCGCGTTCGCGCACGTGCGAACCCGGCGAGATCCCGGACGAGAAGACGATCCCGGACGAGAACGATCCGGACGAGAAGAACCGGACCCCGTACACCTCGGAGCCACGCGAGGCATCCGTGTGCTCACATGACCGTGCCGGAAGATCTTGAACATCCCCGGTGATCTCATGTACTCACAAGGGTGCGCGGAAGGCATCCGCGCAGGAGACTCGTACGTACGGACGCGCACGGGAAGGCGCCCGCGACACACGCGCGAACGAGCGCGGAAACGCGCCCGCGCAGGAGGAAGGAGCCGCATGCCTTCGGAGCCCGCCGATCCGGGTGAGCGTGTCCAGGAGTCGCTCCAGATCCTCGATCCTCCGGAGCCCGCCGACGCCGGTGGGCGTGTCCATGGGTCGTCCCGGGCACTGGATTCCCCGGAGCCCGCCTCTGCCGGTCAGGGCGTGCGCGAGTCGCTCCAGGTTCTCGATCCCCAGGCCGTGCGACGGTGGTCACGGCTGTGTGCCGACGTCCTCGGCCGCGCCCGTACGGAGATCGACGCGCTCAACGTCTTCCCGGTCCCCGACGGCGACACCGGGACCAACCTCCACCTGACCATGCTGTCGGCCGCCGAGGCGCTCGACGGGCTGCCGCAGGACGCCGACTCCGAGAGCACGTGGCGCACTCTCGCCCAGGGGGCACTGCTCGGCGCCCGGGGCAACTCCGGAGTCATCGTCAGCCAGGCGCTGCGCGGCATGGCCGAGGTGCTCAAGCACACCAAGGGCGGCGGCCGTGACCTGCGAGAAGGGCTGACAAGGGCGGCAGAGATGGCACGCGAGGCCGTGGCGAGGCCCGTGGAGGGCACCGTCCTCACCGTGCTGAGCGCGGTGGCGGGAGCCGTGCAGGACGCGTCCGACGAGCTGGCCGAGGTCGCCAGAAAGGCGGCGGTGGCCGCACGCGGGGCGCTCGGCCGCACCACGGGCCAGCTCGACGTGCTCGCGCGGAGCGGCGTCGTGGACGCGGGCGCGGCCGGGCTCACGGTCATCGTCGAGAGCCTCGCGGCCGTGATCACCGACTCCTACGTCGATCGGTACGACGTGCCCGCGCCCACCGAGCGATTAGAGCCGGAGGCGTCGCAGAGCCCCGGATACGAGGTGATGTACCTCCTCGCGGCCGGTGAGGACGCCGTGGCCGGGTTGCGCCACGAGCTCGACGGCCTCGGCGACTCCCTGGTGGTGGTCGGGGGAGACGGCCTGTGGAACGTCCACGTCCACGTGGACGACGCGGGGGCCGCGATCGAGGCCGGGATGCGCGCCGGACGGCCGTACCGGATCAAGGTCGTCTACCTGGAGGCGCCCGCCCGCACCCATCGCGCCGGGAACGGGCGCGGCGTGGTCGCCGTGGCGGCCGGCGACGGCATCGCGAGGCTGTTCCAGGAGGCCGGGGCCGTGGTGGTGCGCCGTGAGCCCGGATCGAGCCCCTCGCTGGCGGCCGTGCTCGCCGCGATCAGGGAGGCGGGGACCGAGGTCGTGGTGCTGCCCAACGACACCGGGGTCAACGCGGTGGCGGTGGCCGCCGCCGAGATCGCCCGCGAGGAGGGCGTCGTCGTCAGCGTGCTGCCCACCAAGGCGACCGTGCAGGGCCTCGCCGCACTGGCCGTGCACGACCCGCTGCGCCGCTTCGACGACGACGTGGTGGCGATGACCGACACCGCGGGCCACACCCGCCACGGCCACGTCTGGGTGGCCGACCGCGAGGCCATGACCAGCGCGGGGATGTGCCGCCCGGGTGACGTGCTCGGTGTCATCGACGGGGACGTCGCCCTCATCGGCACGGCCGCGGAGGGCGTCGCTGTGGAGGACGTCGCCGTGGAGGTCGCCTCCCGCATGCTCTCGGTCAGCAGCGAGCTCGCGACCCTGATCGTGGGGTCCACCGCCGGCGCGCGGCTGGCGCCGGCCGTACGGGAGCACCTCGACGCGGTGCGCCCGGACATCGAGGTCGTCACCTACGAGGGCGGGCAGGGCGGCTATCCCCTCCTGATCGGCATCGAATGACCCGGTCCGCGTCGAATGCGCCCGCCGCCCGGGGCCGGGACACGGAGCGTCCGTGCCCGGCGTGGACGGTGAGCATGGTGTTCTTGTCGGCCGGGAGCGGTAGAACTTGGTGACGTGACGCGTTTCGACGAGCCGCTCATCAAGGCGCTTGACCCCAAGACGGCCAAGCCGCTGGAGAGCTCGCTCAACATCACCACGGTCGGCGAGCTGCTGCGCCACTACCCCCGGCGGTACGCCGAGCGGGGCGAGCTGACCGCCCTCGACGCCCTTGAGGTCGACGAGCACGTGACGGTGGTGGGCGAGGTCTCACGCCTGATGCGCAAGCCCATGCGAAACCGCTCGGGCACATGGCTTGAGGTCGAGGTCGTCGACGCCAGGCGCAACGCGATCTACCTGTCGTTCTTCGGCAAGGTCTCCCACGTGATCGAGAGCCGCCTGAAGGCCGGCACGCGCGCGATGTTCTCCGGCAAGGTCGGGCGGTTCGGGCGCGGCGAGCGCGCCAAGTGGCAGCTCAACCATCCCGAGTTCGAGCTCTTCGAGGAGAGCGAGTCCTCGGCGGCCGAGTTCGCCGCCGCCCCGGTCCCCATCTACCCGGCGGCCGGCGGCATCTCGTCGTGGGTGATCCGCAGGGCGATCGGCATCGTGCTCGACACGCTGGGCCCGCTGCCCGACCCGCTCCCCGAGGAGCTGCGGTCGCGCCACAGGCTCCCCGGCCTGGCCGATGCGCTGGAGGCCGTCCACCGGCCGCGCGACCAGGGCGACATCTCCCGGGCGCGCAAGCGGCTGAGGTTCGACGAGGCGTTCGTCCTCCAGGCCGTGCTGGCCCAGCGGCGCCAGGCCGCCGCCGCGTGGCCCGCCACGCCCCGGCCCCGCCGTGACGACGGGCTGCTCACCGACTTCGACGGCCGGCTCCCGTTCCAGCTCACCGAGGGCCAGGTCGAGGTGGGCGAGGAGGTCGCGGCCGAGCTGGCACGCGACCACCCCATGCACCGGCTCCTGCAGGGCGAGGTCGGCGCGGGCAAGACCGTGGTGGCGCTGCGGGCGATGCTCCAGGTCGTCGACGCCGGCGGCCAGGCGGCTCTGCTGGCCCCCACCGAGGTCCTGGCGCAGCAGCACCACAGGTCGATCACCCGAATGCTCGGCGACCTCGGCACGGGCGGCATGTTCGGCGGCACGGCGGTGACCCTGCTGACCGGCTCGATGGGGGCGGCGGGCCGGCGCGCGGCGCTGCTCGACGCCGCGTCCGGTGCGGCCGGCATCGTCGTGGGCACCCACGCCCTGCTCCAGGAGCACGTCCAGTTCGCCGACCTCGGGCTCGTCGTCGTCGACGAGCAGCACCGCTTCGGCGTCGAGCAGCGCGACGCGCTGCGCGAGAAGGCGGGCGGCGGCCGTCCCCACGTCCTGGTCATGACCGCCACCCCGATCCCGCGCACGGTCGCCATGACGGTCTTCGGCGACCTGGAGGTCTCCACCCTGACCCAGCTTCCCGCGGGCCGGGCGCCGATCACGACCCACGTGGTGCCCGCCTCCGACAAGCCCCACTTCCTGGAGCGCACCTGGGAGCGCATCCGCGAGGAGGTCGGCCTCGGCCGTCAGGCGTACATCGTCTGTCCCCGCATCGGCGACCTGGAGGGCGACGAGGGCGACCTGAGCGACGCGGCGCCTGACTCCGATGAGGAGCGGCGCCCGCCTCTGGCCGTGCTGGAGGTCGCCCCGATGCTCGCCGACGGGCCCCTGCACGGCCTGCGCGTCGAGGCGCTGCACGGACGCCTTCCCCCCGACGAGAAGGACGGCGTGATGCGCGCCTTCACGCGGGGCGAGCTGGACGTGCTCGTCGCGACCACCGTGATCGAGGTCGGGGTGGACGTCCCCAACGCCTCGGTCATGGTGATCATGGATGCCGACCGCTTCGGCGTCTCCCAGCTCCACCAGCTTCGCGGGCGGGTGGGCCGTGGCGGGCTGCCCGGCCTCTGCCTGCTCGTCACCGACTTCCCGGCGGGCACCCCGGCACGCGACCGGCTCGACGCCGTGGCCGCCACCCTCGACGGCTTCGAGCTGTCCAGGGTCGACCTTGAGCAGCGGCGCGAGGGCGACGTGCTGGGCGCGGCGCAGTCCGGGCGCAGGTCGTCGCTCAAGATGCTGAGGCTGCTCCGCGACGAGGACGTCATCAGGCACGCGCGCGAGGAGGCGGCGAGCCTGCTGGCAGGTGATCCGGAGCTCAAGGAGCATCCCGCGCTCAAGGCCGAGATCGACAGGCTGCTCGGCGACGACCGCGCCGAATACCTGGAAAAGGCCTGATCCGCCTGGTGATGGGGGGCTGCCCTGGGTCATGAGAATGACCCAGGGCCCAGCCTTGGGACGGCCTCCCCCCGAATGCCGTCCCTGGCTGGGCCCACCCTCGGGTCAGGTGCCGAGGGCACCGGCGCGCGGAAGGGCTCACGATCACGCCGGTCGGCCTTCCCCTGGGTCACCATGAAGGCCGCAGAACTCATCATGTGGGTTCGGGCGGCGGTGGGGAACGACCCTTGCGCATTCGTCGCCGACACTTGGCCACTCTTGACCTTGCGGCTTCGGAAGTCGCGCCGAACCGCGAGAATGGACGGGTGACCCGAGTCATCGCAGGAACCGCCGGCGGGCGGCGCATCGCCGTCCCTCCGGGGCGTGCCACGCGGCCGACGAGCGACCGCGCCAGGGAGGGCCTGTTCTCCTCCGTCGGCTCCCTCCTTGGGCCGCTCGACGGCGCCAGGGTGCTCGATCTGTACGCAGGGTCGGGCGCGGTGGGCCTGGAGGCGCTCTCGCGGGGCGCCGCGCACGCGCTGCTGGTGGAGTCCGACGCGAAGGCCGCGCGCACGATCAAGGCGAACATCTCAGAGCTCGGGCTGCCGGGGGCCGTCGTCGTGGGCGACAGGGTCGAGCGGGTGGTCGCCGGCGCGTGCTCCGAGCCGTACGACTTCGTGTTCGCCGACCCTCCCTACGCCGTCGGCGACCAGGTGGTCCGCCAGGTGCTCGAAGGGCTGCGCGACAACGGCTGGCTCGCCGAGGACGCCCTGGTCGCGGTGGAGCGCGAGTCACGGGGGAAGGACCTGGTCTGGCCCTCGGGATTCGAAGAGGAGAGGGTCCGTCGCTATGGCGAAGCGTCTGTTTGGTACGGTCGCGCCGCCGGGAACCAGTCAAGCTGGGGGTAAGCCTTGCGTCGTGTCGTCTGCCCGGGGTCCTTCGACCCCGTCACCAACGGTCACCTCGACATCATCGGCCGGACGTCGCGCCTGTATGACGAGGTGGTCGTCGCCGTTCTGATCAACGTGGAGAAGAAGAGCCTGTTCACCGTGGACGAGCGCATCGCGACGCTCGAAGCGGTGACGCGGGAGTACGGCAACGTGCGCGTGGAGAAGTTTCACGGGCTGCTCGTCGACTTCTGCAAGCAGCAGGGCATCCCGACCATCGTCAAGGGTCTGCGCGCGGTCAGCGACTTCGACTACGAGCTGCAGATGGCCCAGCTCAACTACCGGATGTCGGGCGTGGAGACGCTGTTCATGTCGACCAACCCGGAGTACTCCTTCCTGTCGTCGAGCAGGCTGAAGGAGATCGCGCGGTACGGTGGAGACGTGTCCGGACTCGTGCCCGATCTCGTGCACCAGATGCTCGTCGAGCGGCTGCGCGGCTAAGTCCTGGTATTCTTTCTCATCGGCCTTGTACGACGGCGGTGATTCGCCATGCCTCAAGAGAGCAGGAAGACGCTGCATAGCCTCGACCCCCGTGCCCCCTGGGTGATTTCCACCCACGATCTGGGGCGGCGACCGGGTTCTATGCGCGAGATCACCCGCTCTCTCCCGGCTCCGGTGAATCTCTCCGTCGGCATGATCGGCGTTCCCAAGGACGCCGAAATCGAGCTGGACATGCGGCTCGAGGCAGTGATGGAAGGCGTGCTCGTCACGGGCACGGCGAAGGCTCCCCTCAGCGGAGAGTGCTCGCGTTGCCTGGATCCGTTGACCTCGGAGATCGAGGTCGGCTTCCAGGAGCTCTTCTTCTACTCGGCGGAAGACGCCGCCGAGGACGACTCACTCCTCGACGGTGAACTTCTCGATCTCGAGCCGACATTCCGCGACGCGGTGGTGCTCGCACTGCCGTTGAGCCCGGTCTGCAGTGAAGACTGCCCCGGGCTGTGCGTGGAGTGTGGGGCCAAGCTGGCGGAAGCCGGCCCGGACCACCGGCACGAGAAGATCGACGCCCGCTGGGCGGCGTTGCAGGGCCTGAAATCCGATAACAACAATGACCCGGAGGGTTGACGTGGCCGTCCCCAAGCGGAAGATGTCGCGGAGCAACACCCGCTCCCGCCGCGCGCAGTGGAAGACCGCCGCGCCCGCGCTCGTGAGCTGTAACCAGTGCCGGTCGCCGAAGCTGCCGCACGTGGCATGCCCGACCTGCGGCACCTACAACCGCCGACAGGTCATCGAGCCGTCGGCCTGATCACGCCTGCGGTGGCCGGTGAGCCGGCCGGATGCCTCGCATCCGGCCGGGACGACCGTCCACCGTTCCAAGGCGTGCGGTGGCGGTTCGCCCGCGACCGTGGTGGGCGCCGGGGTTGCCGCAATCTCCCGGCGTCCACCACGTTTTCGGGCATTTCCCGCGTTCCATCCGCCATCGCGACCATGGTCGTGACGTGCTACGTGACGGCCGGAGATTCCCGTCCGAGGAGGAGACGTGGCCGCAGGTGGAAAGCCGATCGCCGTAGAGGTCGCCAGAGATGAGCTTGAGCGGGTGCTCGCCGTCCGTCTGGACGACGCGCTCCTGGAGCGTGCGCTGACGCACCGCTCGTACGCCTACGAGAACGGTGGCCTGCCCACCAACGAGCGCCTGGAGTTCCTGGGCGACTCGGTGCTGGGTCTCGTGGTCACCGACACCCTGTTCCGCGGCCACCCCGACCTGCCCGAGGGCCAACTGGCCAAGCTGCGGGCCGCGGTGGTCAACATGCGCGCGCTCGCCGACGTCGCCCGCGCCCTCGACCTCGGCCGCTTCACCCGGCTCGGCAGGGGCGAGGAGGGCACGGGGGGCCGTGACAAGTCCTCCATCCTCGCCGACACCCTGGAGGCGCTGATCGGCGCCGTCTACGTCGACAAGGGGCTCGACGAGGCGTTCCGCGTGGTCCACCTGCTCTTCGACCCGCTGATCAAGCGTTCCGCCTCGCTCGGCGCCGGCCTCGACTGGAAGACCTCGCTGCAGGAGCTCACCGCCTCCGAGATGCTCGGCGTTCCCGAGTACCACGTCGACGAGAGCGGGCCCGACCACGCCAAGTCGTTCACCGCGGTCGTCAGGGTCGGCGGGCAGGAGTTCGGCTCGGGCGCCGGCCGCAGCAAGAAGGAGGCCGAGCAGCAGGCCGCCGAGGCCGCGTGGACCGCCATCCGCGCCCGCAGCGACGCCCAGGAAAAGCTGGAGAAGGCGGCCACCTAGCCCATGCCAGAGTTGCCCGAGGTCGAGGTCGTCCGGCGAGGGCTCTCGCGCTGGGTGGCCGGCCGCACCATCACCCACGCCGAGGTCCTGCATCCCCGCGCGATCCGCAGGCACGTGCCCGGGGCCGCCGAGTTCGCCGGAAGGCTGGCGGGCCGCACGCTGGTCTCCGCCGAGCGCCGGGGCAAGTACCTGTGGATGCCCCTCGGCGACGCCGAGAGCGCCTCAGAGGGCCCTTCGGGTGGCTCCGGGGAAGATGCCCCGGCCGGGGCCTCCGACGCCCTGCTCGCCCATCTGGGGATGAGTGGCCAGTTGCTGGTCGTCGGGCCCGGCTCTCCGGTCGAGAAGCACCTGCGGGTGCGGCTCGGCTTCGACGACGGCGGCCCGGAGCTGCGGTTCGTCGACCAGCGCACCTTCGGCCACCTGCTGATCGCCTCGCTGGTGACCCTCGGACGCCCCGTGCCGGAGCCCATCGTGCACATCGCGGCCGATCCCCTCGAAGAGGCGTTCGACGACGACGTGTTCGCGACGCGGCTGAGCGCGAGGCAGACCGAGATCAAGCGGGCGCTCCTCGACCAGTCGCTGATCAGCGGTGTCGGCAACATCTATGCCGACGAGGCGCTGTGGCGGGCCCGGCTGCACGGAGGGACGCCGACCCGGGCCCTCAGCAGGCGGAAGATCGACGAGTTGCTGGCGGCGGTGCGGGCGGTGATGGGCGAGGCGCTCGGCCAGGGCGGCACGTCCTTCGACAGCCTCTACGTCAACGTCAACGGTGAGAGTGGCTACTTCGATCGGTCACTCAACGTGTACGGCAGGCAGGGCGAGCCCTGTGCCCGTTGCGGCGGGCCCGTTCTGCGGGAGGCGTTCATGAACAGGTCTTCGTACAGCTGCCCCCGCTGTCAACCCCGGATCCGGGCATGACAGACGCGCATGATGCGGGTATGAGTGACATTCGTCTCAACGCCTGGGTGCGCGGCCGGGTCCAGGGAGTGGGTTTCCGCTGGTGGACGCGGTCTCGTGCGCTGGAGCTCGGTCTGGTCGGATCGGCGTCGAATCTCGCCGACGGCCGGGTCGAGGTGGTCGCCGAGGGGCCCCGCGAGGCCTGCGAGAAGCTCCTTGCCCTGCTCAGGGGTGGTGACGCTCCGGGGCGGGTAGATGCAGTGGTGGAGCGCTGGTCGCCGGTTCGCGGTGGTTTTGGTGGATTTGTGGAGCGGTAGGCGCTTCCCTTAAACCCCCTAAATAGGGTACATTTACATGTCGGGAGTGCCCATTGGTGCATTCATGGGGAGCGTTCAACTTGACCGCCTCCATTGCCGGTGCGACTCTTGATAGGAAACACGCGCACCCCTCCCGCGGCATGAAGTGCGCGAACCAGTTTGGTCACTCAGCGTGGAGGACCCTTAACCATGGCGAAGGCTCTACTCGGCCACGTCGGCGGTCTTGACCCTCGAATGGTCTCGGAAATGCGCCGTCTCCAGCAGCGAATCCGGGATCTGGAGGCAGAGCTCACAAGGCTCCAGGCCCAGAACGACGCTCTCGCCGCGCAGTCGCGCGATGAGGCGTTCGCAAGTCTGCAAGATCGCGAGCCGGCCCTCACCTGAGAGGTTCCGGTACGGCAACACACTGTCAGGGACGCCCCGCAAAGGCGTCCCTTGTCATTTACCCGGCTTTTCTTTGCCCAATCGTTCCCCGCCGAGGCGGTTGCGAAGCATCGAGCCGGGATGAAGCGTCTTCCCCTGCCTGAGCATCGCCGCAAGCGACACTCGAACGGTCCCTGAGCCGGTAGTGTGCCCCGCAGGGATCGTCCCAGTGGTCTGCGGGCGATCTCGCAGCGGATGGGGAGGTCGGCGCGCGTGTATCTCAAGAACCTCACGCTGCGCGGCTTCAAGTCCTTCGCCTCGGCCACGGCGCTCCGCTTCGAGCCCGGCATCACCTGCGTGGTTGGCCCGAACGGCTCGGGGAAGTCCAACGTGGTCGACGCGCTCGCCTGGGTCATGGGCGAGCACAGCGCGAAGTCCCTGCGCGGCGGCAAGATGGAGGACGTCATCTTCGCCGGCACGTCCTCGCGCCCGCCCCTGGGCCGCGCCGAGGTGACGCTGACGATCGACAACAGCGATGGCGCGCTGCCCATCGACTACACCGAGGTCACGATCAGCCGGCTGATGTTCCGGTCGGGGCAGAGCGAGTACGCCATCAACGGCGACACCTGCCGGCTCCTCGACATCCAGGAGCTGCTGTCCGACTCCGGCATCGGCCGCGAGATGCACGTGATCGTGGGCCAGGGCCAGCTCGACACCGTGCTCCACGCCGGCCCCGAGGAGCGCAGGGCCTTCATCGAGGAGGCCGCGGGCGTCCTGAAGCACCGCAAGCGCAAGGAGAAGGCGCTGCGGAAGCTCGACGCCATGCAGGCCAACCTCACCCGTGTGCAGGACCTCGCCAACGAGCTGCGCCGCCAGCTCAAGCCGCTGGGCCGCCAGGCCGAGATCGCCAGGAAGGCGGCCGTGATCCAGGCCGACCTGCGTGACGCCCGCCTGCGTCTGCTCGCCGACGACGTCGTACGGCTGCGCACCCACCTCGACCGCGAGGCGGCCGACGAGGCCACGGTGCGCGCCAGGCGCGCCCAGGTCGAGGCCGATCTGGAGCAGGGACAGGCCCGCGAGACCGAGCTGGAGGCGGCCGAGGGCGCCGCCCAGCCCCGCCTGGCCACCGCCCAGGAGACCTTCTACCGCCTTGCGGCCCTCAAGGAGCGGCTGCACAGCGTCGAGACCCTGGCCACCGAGCGGCACCGCCACGCCATCGAGGCGGCCTCCATCGAGCGACGCGGGCGCGACCCCGAGGACTACGAGCGCGAGGCCGCCGAGGTGGCCGGGCGCGAGGAGGCGCTCAAGGTCGAGCTGGAGCAGACCGAGGAGATCCTGGAGCAGGCCGTCTGGCGGCGCACCGAGGCCGAGAGCGCGCTCGCCGCCGACCGACGCATCCTGGGGCGAAACCAGGAACGAGGGCATTCTGGGTCCAACCGGGCGTCCGCGCCCTGTCTTC
>NZ_JBEZFH010000106.1:0-13076 GCF_040649355.1 Sphaerisporangium sp. NPDC049002
CGTGACGACGAACGGAGAACTCTGATGCGCAGACCAGACAGGTCACCGCACGCTCGGGCCCTGGCGGCCCTCCCGCTCCCGATTCCCCCGTCGCCTAGAGGCAACAGTCCCCTCGGGAGGAACTGATGGGCTTCTCACGATGTCCGGCTACCGTGAGCCGGTGAGCACAACGGGAGACAGGGACGTCGCGCGGCTGCTGGTGGTCGACGACGAACCGGCGCTGCGCGAGGCCCTGCAGAGCAGCCTGGAGTTCGAGGGATACAAGGTCGGCCTGGCCGAGGACGGCGCCGGGGCCCTCGACGCGCTCGGGCGCGAGCGGTACGACCTCGTGGTGCTCGATGTCATGATGCCGCGCGTGGACGGGCTGACCGCGTGCAGGCGCCTGCGGGCCGCGGGGAACCAGATCCCCGTGCTCATGCTCACCGCCCGTGACGCCGTCGGCGACCGCGTGTCCGGGCTGGACGCCGGGGCCGACGACTACCTCGTCAAGCCGTTCGAGCTGGACGAGCTGTTCGCGCGGGTGCGCGCCCTGCTGCGGCGGGGCGCGAGGCAGGCCCCGGCCGCCGTCCCCGACGGCGTGCTGAGCCACGCCGACCTGCGCATGGACACGACCAGCCGCGAGGTCACCCGGGGCGAGCGCCCGCTGGAGCTCACGCGCACGGAGTACCTGCTACTGGAGCTCTTCCTCGCCCACCCCCGGCAGGTGCTCACCCGCGAACAGATCCTGAGCGACGTGTGGGGCTTCGACTTCGAGCCCTCGTCCAACTCCCTGGACGTGTACATCATGTACCTGCGCCGCAAGACCGAGGCCGGGGGAGCGCCGCGCCTCATCCACACCGTGCGCGGCGTGGGATACGTGCTGAGGACGCCGTCCTGATGCGGCGCGGGCGCCGGTCGATGGGGTCGCGGCTGACCGTGCTGGTCGCGACGGCCGTCGCCGTGGCGATCGCCGTCTGCGCGGCGGCCTGCTGGTTCCTCGTGCGCAACGAGCTGTCGCGGCAGCTGAACGACTCCCTGGACCAGCCCCCGGTGGGCGGCAGGACGGTCGAGATGATCCAGAGGAACTGCACCGAGCACCCGACCGGCACCGAGGAGCCCGGACCGTTCCTGCGCCTGCAGCAGATCGTCCTCACCGGCGGCACCCGCTGCGCCCAGGGGTGGGACGCGGTGAAGGTGGAACCGGCCGACCTGCGCGTGGCGGGGGTGCGCGGGGGGCGGATCCTGCGGGACGGCGTCACCGACAGCGGCGACACCGTCCGGGTGCTGACCGTGAACGTCGGCCCTGGCATGGCCGTCAGCGTCTCCCGGTCTCTGGCGGGCACCGATGCGACGCTGCGCGGCCTCGCGCTGCTCCTGGCGGGGGTCGCCGCGCTCGGCGTCCTCGGCGCGGCCACGGCGGGCCGGTTCGTCTCCCGTACGGCCCTGCGCCCCGTCGCCCGCCTGACCAGCGCCGTCGAGCACATCGCGCGGACCGAGGACCTGCTCACCCGCATCCCGGTCGACGGTGAGGACGAGATCGCGCGGCTGAGCACGTCCTTCAACGCGATGACGGCCGCCCTGGCAAGCTCCCGCGAGCGCCAGCGGCAGCTCATCGCCGACGCCGGGCACGAGCTGCGCACCCCGCTCACCAGCCTGCGCACCAACATCGACCTGCTGCTGCACAGCGAGAACACCGGCAGGCAGCTCGACCCCTTGGCCAGAAGGCGCCTGCTCGCGAGCGTGAAGGCCCAGATGGCCGAGCTGTCCGCCCTCGTCGGGGACCTGCTGGAGCTGTCGCGCGTGTCCGGAGGCGAGGAGCCCACGCAGGACCTCCCGTTCCACGAGGTGGTGGAGGCCGCCGTCGCCCGTGCCCGCCTGCGCGCCCACGACGTGCGCATCGACGCCGACCTCGGCGAGTGGTACGTCCACGGGCGCGAGGGGGCGCTGGAACGCGCCGTGGTCAACCTGCTCGACAACGCCGTGAAGTTCAGCCCCGAGGGGGGCACGGTCACTGTACGGCTCGGCGGGGGAGAGCTGACCGTGCGCGACCATGGCCCCGGCATCCCCGAGGACGAGCTTCCGCACGTCTTCGACCGGTTCTGGCGGTCGTCCACGGCCAGGAGCATGCCCGGTTCCGGCCTCGGTCTCGCCATCGTGGCGCAGGCCGTTCGGGACGCGGGGGGCGAGGTGGCCCTGTCCAACGCCCCCGGAGGCGGCACCCGCGCCACCCTGAGGCTCCCCGGCCGGGCGCATTCTCAGACAGGGTTAATCAACGCCTAAGGGTGGTTCAATCCCGCTCCTCGACGGTGGAGCCATGAGCCAGCCGAACCCCGGTCATCGCGCATGACCTCCTCCCTCGCACCGGCGCCCGCGCGGGCGTCCCTCGCTCCGGAGACCAGGCCCCGCCTCGTCGACGTGGTCGTCCCGGTGTACAACGAGCAGCGGGTGCTCGCGCAGAGCGTCCACCGCCTCCACGACTACCTGACCCGCACCTTCCCGTACGGCTTCCGGATCACGGTCGCCGACAACGCCAGCACCGACGGCACCTGGGACATCGCCACCGGGCTCGCGCGCGACCTGCCTCGCGTACGGGCCGTCCACCTGGACAAGAAGGGCCGGGGACGGGCGCTTCGCCAGGTCTGGGCCGAGAGCGACGCCGACGTCGTCAGCTACATGGACGTCGACCTGTCCACGGACCTGACCGCGTTCCTGCCGCTGATCGCCCCCCTGCTCTCTGGCCACAGCGACCTCGCGATCGGCACCCGCCTGTCCAGGGCGGCCCGGGTGGAGCGCGGGCCCAAGCGGGAGATCATCTCCCGGGCCTACAACCTGCTGCTGCGCTCGGCCATGGGCGCCCGCTTCTCCGACGCCCAGTGCGGCTTCAAGGCGGCCCGTACCGAGGTCGCCCAGGCCCTGCTGCCGGCGGTCGAGGACGAGGAGTGGTTCTTCGACACCGAGCTGCTGCTGCTGGCGGAACGCCACGGCCTGCGCATCCACGAGGTCCCCGTCGACTGGGTGGACGACCCCGACAGCCGGGTCGACGTCCTCCGGACCGCGCTCGACGACCTCAGGGGGATGGCCAGGGTGGCACGCAGGACGCTGTCGGGCGCGGCCCGCATCCCGGTTCCCGACCGGGTGGTCGCGGCCCGGCTGCCGTCGGGCATGGTCCGGCAGCTTCCCCGCTTCGTGGCCGTCGGGGTGATCAGCACCCTCGCCTACCTTGCCCTGTTCTGGGTGCTTCGCGGGGTCACGGCCGCCGTGGTGGCCAACGCCGTCGCGCTGCTGGTCACCGCCGTCGCCAACACCGCCGCCAACCGGCGCTTCACCTTCGGCGTGACAGGTTCGGCGGGAGCCCTGCGGCACCAGGTCGAAGGGCTGGTGGCGTTCTTCGTCGGCCTCGCGCTGACGACCGGGACGCTGGCCCTGCTGCCCGCGACCGCGCCGAGGTCGGTCGAGCTCGGCGCGGTCGTCGTCGCCAACGGGGTCGCCACCCTGGTCCGTTTCATGCTGCTCCGCGCCTGGGTCTTCAGCCCGGGCCGCAGGAAGGAGAACTCCCGATGACCGTGGACGTCGAACGGCCGGCGGCCGCCGGGGGACGGCGCCGTCCCGCCGGGCGCGGCCTCCCCGCGCGGATCCTGCTCGGCCCCGTTGACGATCCCCGCTGGGCGCGACCGGCGCTGCTCGGCGTGCTCGCGCTCGCGGCGGTGCTGTACACCTGGGCACTCGGCCGCAACGGGTACGCCAACGACTACTACTCCGCCGCCATCCTGTCGGGCACGCGGAGCTGGAAGGCGTTCTTCTTCGGAGCGGTCGACGCGGGGTCGTTCATCACCGTCGACAAGCCGCCGTTCGCACTGTGGGTGATGGGCCTGTCGGCACGGATCTTCGGCTTCGGTACCTGGAGCATGCTCCTGCCGCAGGCCCTCGCGGGAGTCGCCTCGGTCGCCCTCGTCCACTCCGCCGTACGACGCGCGTTCGCCTGGGCGGGCCGGACCGAGGACCCCGTGTTCGCCTGGACCGGCCGGACCGGGGACCCCGCGCTCGCCGGGGCACGGGGGCACGTGGCGGGGCTGGTCGCGGGACTGGTGATGACGCTGACGCCGATCACCGTGGCGATCAACAGGGACAACAACCCCGACACCATCCTCGTGCTGCTCCTGGTCGCGGCGGCCTGGTTCTGCGCCGAGGCGATCAGGACCGGGCGGATGCGGACCCTGGTGCTCTGCGGCCTGCTGGTCGGCATGGCCTTCACCACCAAGATGCTGCAGGCCTACCTGGTGCTCCCCGCGTTCGCCCTGGTGTACCTGTACGCCGCGCCCGGCAGGCTCCTGCGGCGCCTCGGCCACCTGCTGGTCGCCGGCGCCGTCCTGCTGGTGTCCAGCGCGTGGTGGATGGTCGTCGTCGACCTGTGGCCCGCCGCCGACCGGCCGTACATCGGCGGCAGCACCGACAACACGGTCTGGGACCTGGTCATCGGCTACAACGGCCTCGGGCGGATCTTCGGCCGCGAGGGGGGAGGCGGAGGCGGCGGTGGCGCCGGCTTCGGAGGGGCGTCGGGCGCGGGACGCCTGTTCAACGACATCATGGCCGGCCAGATCTCCTGGCTGATCCCCTTCGCCGCCCTGGCACTGATCGCCGGCCTGATCCTCACGACCCGCCGCCCCGGCCGGACGCCGGTTCCCGATTCCGCCCTCACCGGTGATCGGTCCGGTCCCGTGGGCTTGCTCACGGAGCGCTCTTCCGGTCCGCGGGCGGCGCTGCTCCTCTGGGGTGGGTGGCTGGTCGTCCACTACGCCGTCTTCAGCTTCTCGGCGGGGACCTTCCACCCGTACTACTCCACGGCGCTCGCCCCCGCCGTAGCGGCCCTGGCCGGGCTCGGGGGAGTGCTGATGTGGCAGGCGTACCGGCGGACGCGCGCGTGGGCCTGGGCGCTGCCCCTGGGCATCGCGGTCACCGGAGCCTGGGCGTTCGTCCTGCTCCGCCGTACTCCCACGTGGACGCCGTGGCTCGCGTACGCGGTGGCGGGCCTGTGCGCGGTCGCGGCGCTCGGGCTGCTCGTCCTGCGGCTCGGCGGAAGGGGCCGGACACGGCCCGCCGCCGTCGCCCTGATCCTCGGCCTCGTGGGAGGCCTGGCGGGCCCCGCCGCGTACGCGCTCACCCCGCTGTCCTCGGCCGTGAACGGCACCAACCCCACGGCCGGACCGGCGGGAAGCGGCGGCTTCGGCGGCGTGGGCGGTCCTGGCGGCATGGGGGGACCCGGTGGCATGGGCGCGCCTCCCGCCGGGACGCGCGACCGGGTTCCCGGGCAGCGAGGCGACGGCCCGATGGGGAACCCCCCGGCCGGCTTCGGCGGCGGAGGACGTGGAGGGAACGTCAGCGCCGCGATGATCTCCTACCTGGAGAAGAACCGGGGTGGCGCCACCTGGCTTCTCGCGGTCGGCAGCGCCCAGAGCGCCTCGTCGATCATCCTGTCCACCGGCGGCGAGCCGGTGATCGCGATGGGCGGCTTCACGGGCAGCGACGCGGCCATGACCGTTGCCACCCTGAAGGAGTACGTCACCAGCGGCCGACTGAAGTACATCATGCTCGGCGGAGGAATGGGCGGCCCCGAGCGCGGCAACGACGAGGTCACCGCGTGGGTCAAGGCCAACGGGACCCTCGTGGACGCCTCCGAGTACGGAGGAACCGGCACCGCCCAGGCGCTCTACAAGCTCGGCTGAACGGCGTGGCGGAGTGGAACCGCATTGTCGCCGCGATAGGGGGTAGGAGGGCAGGTCTACAAGGCAACGGAAGGATGATCAAGCGTGGACCAGCACAGTTTCATCGCCCTCCTCAACGAGGACCTGGAGAGCGAGTACCGCTCGATCGTGCAGTACGCGCAGCACACCGCCACGGTCAAGGGGCCCGAGTACCAGAGCATCATCGAGGAGCTCAAGGCCCACCTGGCCCAGGAACTGGAGCACGCGACGACGCTGGCCGGGCAGATCGCGTTCCTCGGCGGGATCCCGTCGGTCTCGGTGCCCGAGATCCCGAGCGTTCCCGACGGCGCCGCCGCGCTCCAGCTCGACCTGGAGCTCGAAGAGAACCAGCTTCAGCGCTACCGCGAACGGGTCAGCCAGGCCGTGGAGCTTGGCCTCCCCGACGTCGCCGAAGCCCTGCGCCCCCTGCTCCAGCAGACCCAGGACCACGTCATGGACCTCCAGGGGGCCCTCGGCAAGTAGCCCCGATCCGGCCACCGCCCCGGCCGGCACCCACCCGTCCCCGCCACCGCCCACCCACGCTCCTCCCCGCGCTGCTCGGGGCCTCAGCGTGAGTGGGGTGTCGTCAGGTTCGGATCAGGGCGTCGGCGGCGGTCGCGGTGGCCGGGGTGACGATCACTGGGTTCAGTTCGACCAGGGTGAGGTTCTGCGTGAGGGCCAGGTCGCCGGTCCGGGAGGCGAGGTCTCCGACGGCCTCCAGGTTCACCGGGGGTCGTCCGCGCGCGCCGATCAGCAGCGGGGCTCCGCGCAGCCGTCCCAGCGCCTCGACCACCCTCTGGGGAGTAGCGGGAAGGGGCAGCAGGACGGCGTTGTCCAGCACCTCCACCCACGTACCGCCCAGCGCGAGGACCAGGACCGGCACGACCCCGTCCCGCCGCACCGCGACCAGCAGCTCCACCCCCGGCGGGACCATCTCCTCGACCAGGACGACCGGGCCGGATGCGGTCCGCTCACCGAGCGCGGGGGAGGTCAGGAGGGTGGTGGCTCCCTCCCGTACGGCCTCCGCGCCACTGATCCCGAGGAGGAGCGCTCCAAGGTCGGTCTTGTGCCGGAGGTGCCTGCCGCTGAGCTTGAGCGCCACGGCCGTACCGAGCGCGGCGGCCGCCTCGACGGCCTCCTCGGGCGTACGCACCGCGAAGCCGGAGGGGACGGCGATGCCATGGTCCCTCAGCAGCGCCTTGGCCTCGTGCTCGGCGAGCCAGCCGGCCGTGTCCGGACGGCGCGCCTGGCCGACCCTGTCGGCGGCGCGTGTGGCGGCGGCGGTGCGCCGCGTGTCCCCGAAGATCACCGCTGTGTAGTCGAGCGGATTGCCCGGGGTCGCCGTCGGCGGCAGCACCGGGATGAGCGCGGCGCGCGTCGGCGGGGACAGCGCCGGTAGGGGTACCCCGAGACGCGCGGCCTCGTCGGCGCCGACCGCCGCGTCACCGCCCGAGCACGTCACGACCAGCACTCCCTCACGGTGACCCCCGCTCTCCGCACGGTCTCGGCTCCCGCTCTCCGCACGGTCTCGGCTCCCGCTCTCCGCACGGTCTCGGCTCCCGCTCTCCGCACGGTCGCGGTGCCGGTCGTCCGTACGGTCGCGGTGCGCGTGGTCCGTACGGTCGCGGTGCGCGTGGTCCGTACGGTCGCGGTGCGTGCCGGCCGTACGCCCGGGGCGGGAGCCGTGGGCCAGGGTCTTGGCGAGTTCGAGGAGTTCGTGGGGGTTGCGGGCCCAGGCGCCTCCGGCCTCCTCGATCAGGGCCCTGAGCACCCGGGCGTCTCCGGCCACAGCGCCGGTGTGCGCGGCGGCGGCGGAGGCGCCGAGCTCGCTCGTACCGGCCTTGAGCACGGCCACGCCGATGCCCGCGTCGGCACAGGTGGCCAGGGCGCCGGCGAGTCGGGCCCCGTCGCCCTCGTCCTCCAGGTAGAGCGCGACCGACCGTACCCCGCCGGTCTCGGCGAGGGCGGCGAGGTGGGCGGCGGCGTCGACCACCGCCTGGTTGCCGCACGACACGACCGTGTGCAGCCGGAGGGCCCGGGTGCTGAGCAGCGCGTTGACGGCGATGTTGCCGCTCTGGGAGATCAGGGCGACAGGTCCGGCGCGCCGGGGCGTGTAGGCGTCTCCCCACAGGGGCGCCCTTCCCGCGACCGCGACGATCCCGTTGCCGTTGGGCCCGCACACCGGCATGTCGTACGCCGCTGCCGCCGCCACCAGCGCGTCTTCCAGCGACCGTCCCGCGCCGCCGGGCACCTCGGCGAACCCCGCCGCGAACACCACGGCTCCGCCGCAGCCGTGTTCCCCCGCCTCGGCGACCAGCGCGGGGACGGTCGCGGCAGGGGTGGCGATGACGACGGCGTCCGGCACGACGGGCAGGTCCTCGATCCTCGGGTGGCAGGGCACGCCGTGGACCTCGGTGGCGGTCGGATGGACGCCGAACACGGGGCCGGGAAAGCCGGCGGCGACGAGGTTGGCCACGGCGAGGTTGCCGTACGAACCGGGGCGGGTGGAGGCCCCGACGACGGCGACGGACTCGGGGGCGAGCAGGCGCGTCAGCTTCACAGCTTCAGAGACTGACTGGCTGGCCAGTCAAACGTCAAGCCCATGGGGTGGGCCACCGGGCGTGGGCGCGAGATCCGTTTGACTGAACCGCCAGTAAGCAGCGGCAGGGCGGGGTCGCTCAGGTAGGATTCAGGCCGTGCGCAGTGCGGAGGGTACAGCCGAGGGGACACGCGGAAGCCGGGCCGACCAGGCGGATCAGCGCCGGGCCGAGTTGCTGGAGGCCGCGCGGCGGGTGGTGCTTGAGCGAGGCATCTCCAGCACCAGGGTCGCCGACATCGCCAAGGCGACGAACGTCAGTGGCGGGCTGATCCACTACCATTTCGCCACCAAGGACGAGCTGATCACCGCGATGCTCCGGACGACCATCGACACCGAGGTCGGCCGGCTCAAGGAGCTGGTGCGGGGCTCAGGTCCCGCCGTCGACCGCCTCGACCGGGTCCTCCGGTTCTACATCCCGCGGTCACGCGCCGACCAGAGCTGGATCCTGTGGATCGACGCCTTCGCGGCCGGCCTTCGCGAGGCGGTCGTCCAGCACATCCTGCTGGAACTGGAGACGGCGTGGATCGGCTCGGTCGAACAGGTCATCCAGGCCGGTGTCGACTCGGGCGAGTTCGTCTGCGACGACCCGCACGGCGCCGCCGAGCGCCTCGACAGCATGCTCGACGGGCTGATCATCCGTTACACGCTGCACCCGTCCGTGCTGTCGCGCAAGCGGCTCCTGGAGCACGCGCGCATCGCCGCCGCCCGCGAGGCCGGCATCGACCGCTCCGCCTTCCCCGCCTCCTAGCGCGGCGGCGGGCCGAGCGCGTGGCGGCCCCTGCTGGGTGAGCGCCGGGTCCGCCCCGGTGATGACCTCCGTATCCCGTGTCGCGCGGCCGCTATTGACAGCGGGCGGTCCCGGTGAGTTGACTGGGTGACCAGTCAGGATTGAGCGATCCGGGTGGTGACATGGCGTCGCTGGTACGGCTCACGCCGCAGCAGGCCGAGCTTCAGGAACGGGCGCGGCGCTTCGTCGACGAGGAGCTGATCCCGCACGAGGAGGCCGCCGAGCGCGCGGGCGGCCGGCTGCCAGAGGACGTGGTGGGCGGCATCGTCAAGCGCGCCACGGCGGGGTCGAGCAGGTGGTCGACGAACAGGTGCGCCAGCACGGGCTTGGACGCGGTGCGCGGGATCGCGAGCGTGTCGGTGCCGACGATCCCGGTGGAGCCGGAGGGGAACCAGTAGCCGAGCACGTCGGCTTCACGCCCTTCGGCAGGTACGACTGGGCGTTCACCATGTCACCCGACCAGCAGTGATGAACCGTTGCCTGCCCCTCGGGGACGAGCTGGTACGCGCTGATGCCGATCTTGATGTTGGTCGCGCCGATCAGCTCGGCGAGCCGGTCGCCCGCCCGCCTGATCGTGGCGGGGTCCTCGGTGTTGACGTCGGCGACGCCGTCGCGGAGCATCGCCATGGCCAGCCCCTCGCGCGCGTCGTCCAGGACGTACGCCTTGCCCTTGTACGCCGGATCCCACAGCAGGTCGTACCCGTCGGCGGGGACCGACGTCACCCGGTCGGCGCGGTAGCCGACAGACCGGTCGGCGCCGCACGCCGCGGTCAGGCCGAGCAGGCCGCCGGCCGGCAGGAATCGGCGGCGATCCAAGGGCTCACGAGGATGGGGGGCATGCGCGGCTCCTTTCTCACGTCAGGCCACCTCTTGCCAGACTGACTGGTTAACCAGTTAGTCTGGTGAGGAGGGTCTGCGGCCACAAGGCTCTCAGGCCAAGTTTTCCGGGTCGTTACGGCCGAACGGAAGGCGTCCGCCAGGACGCGGCAGGAAAGGTTCCGGCGAGTGGACCGGCACGGAGTTTCGCAGGGCGCGGAAAGCGGCGGCCCGAAGAGCGACACGAAGACAGATCCGCACACGACCTACGACGCCATCATCGTCGGTGGCGGGCACAACGGCCTCGTCTCCGCCGCCTACCTCGCCCGCGCGGGCCTGAAGCCGCTCGTGGTCGAGGCCCGCGCCACCACAGGCGGCGCGGCCACCACCGAGACCCCCTGGGGGCTGGAGTTCAAGGTCACCGCGCTGTCCTACGTCATGAGCCTCATGCCGCCCACCATCGTCAACGGGCTGCGGCTGGCGATCC
Source organism: Sphaerisporangium sp. NPDC049002 (assembly GCF_040649355.1). Taxonomy (NCBI): domain Bacteria; kingdom Bacillati; phylum Actinomycetota; class Actinomycetes; order Streptosporangiales; family Streptosporangiaceae; genus Sphaerisporangium; species Sphaerisporangium sp. NPDC049002. The sequence goes on from NZ_JBEZFH010000106.1 coordinate 10,407, forward strand.
GCGCGTCGGCCGAGTCGTTCGGCGCGCACGTGCTCACCGAGGCCGCGGTCGAGCGCGTCATCGTCAGGAACGGCCGCGCGCGCGGGGTGGCGCTGAAGGACGGCCGGGTGTTCGCGGCCCCCATCGTGGTCGCCGCGACGCATCCCGAGATCACGTTCCTGGAGCAGATCGACCGCTCGGAGCTGCCTCCGGATTTCGTCCGCGACATCGAGCGGTGGCGCTCCCGCAGTGGCGTCGTCAAGATCAACGTCGCGCTCTCCGGGCTTCCGAGGTTCACCTCGAATCCCGATTTATCACCACAGCAGCTCAGCGGGTCCGTCGAGCTGTGCCACTCCCTGGAGTACATCGAGCGGGCCTTCCAGGACGCCCGCGAGGGACGGCCCGCCGCGGCCCCCTTCTCCGACAGCGTGATCCCCTCGACGCTCGACCCCACGCTGTGCCCAGAAGGCACGCACGTCATGTCGATGTTCACCCAGTGGGTGCCGCACACCTGGTCCGCCGAGCCGCACACCGAGGAGCTGGACGCCTACGCCGACCGGGTGATCGAGCTGTACGACCAGCTCGCCCCGGGGTTCAAGGCCTCGGTCATCCACCGCCAGGTCATCGGCCCGCATCGGATGGAACAGGAGTACGGGCTGATCGGCGGCAACATCTTCCACGGCGAGCTCTCGCCCGACCAGCTCTTCCACGTGCGCCCCGCCCCCGGCTACGCCGACTTCACCACGCCGATCAGGGGCCTCTACCAGTGCTCGTCCGCCACCCACGGCGGCGGCGGGGTCACCGGCATCGCCGGGTATCTGTGCTCCAGGAGAATCCTGCGTGACCGGAGGTGGCGGCGATGACCGACCTTTCCCGCACGGCCCGCGACAGCCGTCCCGGCCCCGGCGGCACGGCCCCGGCGGCCGGCGGCCGTACGGCGCCGCTGGACCTCGACCAGGTACGGGCCTGCCTGGAGCCGCCCGGCATGATGCTGCCCGCCGCGGCCTACCTCAGCGACGACGTGCTCGCCTTCGAGCGCCGCGTGGTCTTCTCCGGCGGATGGGTGTGCGCCGGGCGCTCCGCCGGCCTCGGCCCGCGCACCCGTACGGCCGTCGCCGTCGGGGACGACAGCGTGCTGCTGGTGCGCGACGAGGACGGGACGCTGCGCGGCTTCTACAACGTGTGCCGCCACCGGGGCCACGAACTCCTGCCCTGCGGTTCCCGCGCGACGGGCCGGTTCATCGCCTGCCCGTACCACAACTGGGTGTACGACCTCACCGGACGCCTCGACCGCGTGCCCCGCGACCACGGCGACGCCTACGCGCTCGACCGGCTCGGCCTCGTCCCGGCGCGCGTCGAGGAGTGGCACGGGTTCGTCTTCGTCAACGCCTCCGGCGACGCGCCCCCGCTCGCGGCCTGCCTCGCCGGGCTGGAGGCGGTCGTCGCCCCGTACGAGATGGAAAGGCTCACCGTCGCGGCCTCGCACGAGTACGACCTCGCGGCCAACTGGAAGCTCGCGGTCGAGAACTACCACGAGTGCTACCACTGCCCGGCGATCCACCCGGAGCTGTGCCGGGTGTCCCCGCCGGACAGCGGCGACAACTACGAGCCCGAGGGCCTGTGGGCGGGCGGCAGCATGACCCTGGTCGACGGCGCCGAGACGATGTCGATGACGGGCGCCTCGGGCGGCGCCTTCCTGCCGGGGGTCACCGGCCCGCTCCTGCGCAAGGTCGAGTACCTGCACCTGTTCCCGAACCTGCTGCTCAGCCTGCACCCCGACTACGTGATGACTCACGTGCTCGACCCCGTCGCCGCCGGCCACACGAAGGTCACGTGCCAGTGGCTGTTCCCCCCGGAGGCCGAGGGCGCCGACCCGTCGTACGCCGTGGACTTCTGGGACCTGACCAACCGTCAGGACTGGGGCGCGTGCGAGGGCGTGCAGCGGGGGGTCGCCTCGCGCGGGTACGTGCCGGGGCCGTTCGCGCCGGAGGAGGAGGTCACCCACCAGTGGATCACCTCCGTCGCGACCGCTTATCTGACGGGCCGGCTCTCGCCGGCTGAAAGGAAATGAGATGTCAGTCGCCGGCGCGTCGACGGTCGAGCGTGATCTCGTCCAGCTCGACGGTTTGATAGCCAAGGAGGAGTCGGTCTTCCTCGAACGCACGGCCGAGTCCCAGCGTGTCAGGAGGGAGTGCGCCGACGTGCTTCCCGGAGGCGTCGCCTCCAACTGGCAGGACGCGCCTCCCGGGGCGGTGTGGATCTCCCACGGGGACGGCTCCCGGGTCGTGGACGTGGACGGCACCTCCTACGTCGACCTGCACGGGGGCTTCGGGGTGGGGCTGGCCGGCCACGCCCACCCCGCGATCGTCGAGGCCGTCTCCGACCGGGTGCGCAAGGGCACGCACTTCGCCCAGCCCACCGAGGACGCGGTCGTCGTCGCCCGCGAGCTGGCCCGCAGGTTCGGGCTGCCGCTGTGGCGCTTCGGGAACTCCGGCACCGAGGCGACGATGGACGCCGTGCACCTGATGCGGGCCGCCACCGGCCGCATGAAGATCATCAAGGTCGAGGGCACCTACCACGGGCACCACGACAGCGTGCAGGTGTCGGTGTACCCGGACCCGGAGCAGGCGGGGCCGGGCGGCCCCGCGGACGCAAGTCCCGGGGGGCGCGCCCGGCCCACCCCCCCCCCCC
>NZ_JBEZFH010000106.1:13086-23955 GCF_040649355.1 Sphaerisporangium sp. NPDC049002
CTGCGGTGTCCTGCGCCCTGGGGGCCCCCCGGCCCCCGCCGCGGGGGGGCCCGCCCGACCGGCCGTACTCCGTGCCGGTCGGCCGCGCCGTCCCTCCCGCCCTCGCGCAGCTCACGCTGGTGGCGCCCTTCGGCGACCTCGCCGCGGTCGAGCGCCTGCTGGTGGAGAACCCGGGCGAGATCGCCGGCATGATCATCGAGCCCATCATGATGAACATCGGGCTCATCCCGCCGCCCGACGGCTACCTGGCCGGGCTCAGGCACCTGCTGCACCGGCACGGCGCCTACCTCGCGTTCGACGAGGTGAAGACGGGCCTCGCCGTCTCCGCTGGCGGCGCGACGCAGTGGTCAGGGGTGGTGCCGGACCTGATCTGCCTGGCCAAGGCGCTCGGCGGCGGCGTGCCGTGCGGGGCGATCGGCGGGGTGCCCGAGCTCATGAACATGATCGCCGACGGCAGGTACGAGCAGGTCGGCACCTTCAACGGCAACCCGCTGACGATGGCCGCCGCCCGCGCCGTGCTGCTCGGCATCCTGACCGACGACGCGTACCGGCACTTCGACAGGCTCCGGCGCGTCATGACCGAGGGCGCCGAGGACGTGCTGCGCCGTCACGACCTGCCGGGCCACGTCAGGTCGTACGGGGCCAAGGGCGCGGTCGTCTTCCACGACCGGCCGCTGCTCGACTACCGGGACTTCGCGGAGTACCCCGACCAGTGGGGCAACGCGCACTGGCTCTTCCAGCACAACGGCGGGGTGTTCCTGCCCCCGTGGGGCAAGTGCGAGCAGTGGACGGTGTCCGTCCAGCACTCGGAGGCCGACGTGCGCCGCTTCGTCGGGAACCTGGAACGGATGGCGGCGGCCCTGCGACCCTCAGGCGGGTAGCGCGGCCAGCAGGTACGCGAGGCGGGCGGCCGCGTCGTCGATGCTGTCGACGGTGCCGAGCCGGTAGCCCCACGAGGTGAGGAAGGCGCCCTGCGGCGTGCAGGTGACGACCTCCATCAGCGTGTCGCTGAAGCGGTTGCGGACCCGGACCGCGCCGGGGGCGCCGCCGAGGACCTGCACGGAGAGATCGATGTGCCGGCGCGTCGCCAAGGCGAACTGCTCCAGACAGGACATGGTGTCCAGCATGTGCCTCACCTCCACGTCACCCATGGCTGGTAAGGATTGCATGATCTTGGCGTGGTCGGCAAGCAATTGTGTGGTTATTGGGCAGATTGTTTGGCGAAGTCGACGAGGACGCGGACGATGACCTCGCGCGCGTCCTCACGGAACACCGCCACCTCGCACAGATCCTCGAACGCGCTCGCGTAGAAGGCCACGTCCTCGGGGTCGCGCAACACCAGGTCCTTGGTCCTGGTCGGGACGCCGACCATGGCCTCGTTGTAGATCCAGAAGCCGTTGAGCAGGGCGGACGGCAGCTGCGCCGAGAACGGGATGACGCCGAACTCGACGTTGGGCAGGGTGGTGACGGCGAGCAGCCGGTCGAGCTGGCCGCGCATGACGTCGTCGGGGGCGAGCCGGTAACGCAGCACCGCCTCCGGCAGCAGGAAGCGGAACCGCCTCGCCGGGTCGTACAAGATGTCCTGTCTGCGCATGCGGACCCGGATCGCCGCGTCGATGTCGTCGGACGCGCCGTACAGGCGGCGGACCTTGGAGAAGATGTTGCGGGCGTACTCCGCCGTCTGCAGCAGGCCGATCACCACGCCGGGCTCGAACACCCGGAACAGCTTGGTGCGCGACTCCAGGTCGCGGATGTCCTCCTGGAGCGCGGCCAGGCCGCTCTTGTGCCGCTGGCGCCAGGAGTCCTGCCGTTCGAGCAGCGACACGGCCTGGGCGATCAGTTCGTCGACGACCTCGGGGGGCGCCTGCACGGCCTGGCTCCACAGCACGACGTCGTCCTCGGTGGCGCTCTGCCGGGCGTTCTCGATGCGGGAGACCTTGGAGGCCTGCCAGCTCAGGCGTGCCGCGAGGTCCTTGCCGGACAGCTGGGCCGCCTCGCGGAGCTGCCGGAGCTGGGCGCCGAGGTCGACGCGTGCCTGCTGAAAGCCGCTCACGCCACCTCCCGTCGGCATCGGACCTGCATGAGGGTAGACCGGGCGAAGCGATCATGCCATAGGGATCTCCCTATTCGTGATCAGTTACACGTCCGTCCAGTTCCGGCGGGAAAAGCACGCCGCGCGCGATCTCCATGAGAAGCTCGCGCGGCACCTCGACGGCGGACTCCCCGTCGAGCACATGGCGCAGGTCCGCGCGGGCGTCGGGGTCGGTCAGCGTGAGCCCCTGGACGACGATCGTGCCCCGATCGGTCTCGTACAGCGACGGGCAGGCGCCGGCCTCCGATGTAGAGCCGAGAAACCGCAGACGCATGTAGGGTCCCTTCCCCCAGAAGCGCCCGGAGTGGCCGCAATTGCGCGCAATTGTATTGCATGGGGTGGGTGCGGGGCGGCGGGCGGTAGGGCCGGAGCGGCGAGCGGTACGGTGCGAGCGGCGGACGGTACGGCGACGCGGCCGTTCAGCCGTTCAGCCCGTCGAACTCGCCGTCGAGCACGCCGAGACGGAACGCCTCCCACTCGGCCGGGGTGAAGTAGAGCTTCGGGCCGTCGGGGTCCCTGGAGTCGCACAGGACGTAGAGCTTGTCGTGCCCGGCCTTGTGCGCCCCGCCGAGGGCCCCCGGCTCGCCCCGCTCGGCGGCCTCCCTGATCGCGGCCTGGTCGAGGACGGTCACCTCGACGCGGTGGCCGCCATCGAGGCTGTGGCTGTCATCCAGGCTGTGGCCGGACTCCTGCCACCCGCCGGGCCCGCCGCTCCCGCCGCCTCCTGGGCTCTCACACCGCTCGCCACCGGCTGGATACAGGTCCATTCGTCCTCCACGAGGTGTGGCTACCAACAGTAGGCTCGCGGAGGCGGCGGCCGGGTGCGAACGGGCGGTCAGTCTCCGGTGACGCCGTCGGCCATCTCGCGCAGGATGTCCAGGTGGCCGTTGTGCCGGGCGGTCTCCTCGATCAGGTGGTGCAGGATCCAGCGCAGCGTGACGTGTGTGCCGTCCCTGAGCGGCTTCTTCGTCACCGTGTCCAGGTCGAGCGAGGCCACCAGCTCCCGGTGGCGGGCGCACTGCTCCTCGTACTCCGCGAGGATCTGGGCGAGGGGCATGTCGACGGCGATGCGCATCTCACGGTCGGGATCATCGTCGGTCCAGGGCCCGAGGTCCTCCCCGCCGAGCAGCCTCACCTGGATCCAGGAGTACTCCACCCACCGCAGGTGGTTGGCCAGGCCGCTGATCGTCATCAGCGGCGAGCCGGGCAGGGGCGCGCTCCTCGCGTGCTCCTCGGAGACGCCCTCGCACTTGGCGTGGACGGTGGCCCGTGTGTAGTCGAGGAAGGTCGCCAGGACGGCGCGCTCGTCCCAGGCCGAGGGCAGGTCTGTACGTGTCATGCGCTGGAGCCTGCTAGACCCGGGGACGGCCTGTCCAATCGTTAAACGGGCCGTCCGGCCGTCAGAACGGGATGGGGACCACGCAGGCCCGCAGTTCCTCGCCGAGGGCCTTGGCCTGGGCGTCCATACGCGGGCTGGCGGCCACGCCCCGGCCGAGCAGGCCGCGTACGACGAAGTTCAGCGCGAGCAGGTTGGGCAGGCGGTGGCGCTCGACCTCAAGACCGGCCGTGCCGGGGAGCAGGCTCCGGAGCCGGTCGGTGGTGAGGAACTCCTCCAGCCACGCGTACTCCTCGGCCGTGCGGACCCACACGCCGAGGTTGGCGTCGCCGCCCTTGTCGCCGGACCGTGCTCCGGCGACCGTGCCGAGCGGCGCGTGCCGCACGGCCGTCGCGCCCCCGCCGGTACGTCCCGTCTCGCCTTCATCGGTACGTCCCGTCGGGCCCTCACCGCTACGTCCCGTCGTGCCGCCGTCCGCCGGGGGGAGCGGGACGGGCGTGTCCGCGGACGCCTCCGCGCCGGTGCCGGACGGGACGGGCGCCGCCGCGGCGGGGGCGGGCTGGAGCCAGACCCGCTCGTCGCCTTCCCACACCTCCGCCCGTACGGCGGCGCGGGGCACGGCGGCCGGTTGGAAGACGCCGTACGCCGAGGCGTCACCCGGGGGAGTGAGCCCGTAGAAGCCGGGATAGCCGGCGAGCCCGGTCTCGACCACGGCCGAGGAGAACGCGCGCCCGGCCCTGCGCTGGTCGGCGTCCATCACCGTGACGCGCAGCAGCGCCACACCCCCGGGTCCCTCCGGCCTCCCGGACAGGGCCGGTTCGACGGCCCCGGGCTCCTCCGGCTTCCCGGACGGCGCCGGCTCGACGGCCCCGGCCCCCGGCGGCCTGCCGAGCGGCGTCAGCTCGACGTGGACCTCGTCGAACGTCTCCCTCGGGACGCGCGCGAACACGGCCTCCTCGGCCAGGCGGGCCTTGGCCTCGATGTCCAGGCCGGTGAGCACGAGCGTCATGGTGTTGCGGTACCCGCCGAGGTGGTTCAGCGCCACCTTCAGCGTGTCCGGCGGCGCCTCACCCCGGACGCCGGACACCCTGACGCGGTCGTCCCCGACCTGGGCCAGCTCGATCGTGTCGAAGCGCGCGGTCACGTCGGGCCCGAGGTACCGGGGAGAGCCGATCTCGTAGAGGAGCTGCGCGGTCACCGTGCCCACCGACACCCGCCCGCCCGTGCCCGGATGCTTGGTGATCACGCTGGAGCCGTCGGCGTGCAGCTCGGCGATCGGGAAGCCGCAGTGCGCGAGGTCGGGCACCTCGGTGAAGAACGCGTAGTTGCCGCCGGTCGCCTGGCAGCCGCACTCGATGACGTGCCCGGCGACCACGGACCCGGCGAGGGCGTCGAGGTCCGTGGGGCGCCAGCCGTACCGCCACATGCCGGGACCGGTGACCAGCGCCGCGTCGGTCACCCTGCCGGTCACCACCACGTCCGCGCCGTTGGCCAGCGCGACGGCGATGGGCTCGCCGCCGAGGTAGGCGTTGGCGGTGAGCGCCACGCTCCCCTGCCCCTCACCGGAGCCGGTGCCGGAACCCGAGCCCGAGCCGGGCCTGCCCGAGCCGGTGTCGGTACTGGAGCCCGAGCCGGGTGGGCCGGCTGGGTGGAGCAGGTCGCCTAGGTCGCGGCCGATGAGGTCGTCGCCCGTCACGTGGGCCACCCTCACCGCGAGCCCGAGCCGGGCGGCCAGCTCGCTCACGGCCCGCGCGCACCCGGCCGGGTCGAGACCGCCCGCGTTCGACACGATCTTGATGCCCCGGTCCACGCAGGTGCCGAGGACCTGCTCCATCTGCGTCAGGAAGGTGCGCGCGTACCCGGGCCCGCCCTTCCGCCGGTTCCCGGCGAGGATGAGCATGGTCAGCTCGGCCAGCCAGTCACCGGTGAGCACGTCGATCGGGCCGCCCTCGACCATCTCCCTGGCGGCCGACAGCCTGTCGCCGTAGAACCCGCTGCAGTTGGCGACGCGGAGCGGGGCCGAGCCGCCCGTCACGCGGCCCCGTCCCGTTCGGGCTCGGCCGCGGGGATCCAGGAGGCGGGGCGCTTCTCCATGAAGGCGCGGATGCCCTCCTGGCCCTCAGGGGAGGTGAAGCGCTGGGCGGAGAGCCGCGCCATCTCACGCATGCCGTCGTCCACCGACAGGCCGGGCACGGTGCGCACGAGCCGCTTGGTGATCGCGAGGGACTCCGGGCCGCCGCGCAGCAGCATGCCGGCGTAGTGGGCGACCGTGGCGTCCAGCTCCTCGGCGGGGACGGCCCGGGTCAGCAGCCCGATCTCCGCCGCGCGGGCGGCGCCGAACACCTCCCCGGTGAGGAAGTACTCCGCGGCGGCGCGCGGGTCGAGGCGCCGCAGGACGGTCACCGAGATCATGGCGGGCACCACGCCGAGCCGTACCTCGCTGAAGGCGAACGTCGCCGAGTCGGGGGCGATCGCGAAGTCGCACGCGGCCACCAGGCCGAGGCCGCCGGCGCGGGCGGTGCCGTTCAGGCGGCAGATCACCGGCTTGGGGCTGTCCCAGATCAGGCTCATGATCTCGGGGAACGACGCGGTCACGGGCGCGTCGTGGGCCGCGCCGTTCTGGGCGGGCGCCTGTTCCTTCAGGTCGGCGCCGGAGCAGAAGACCGGGCCCGCGCCGGTCAGCACGATGACCCGGACGCCGTCGTCGCCGATGGCGCGGTCGAGCGCCCGCTCCAGGTCGCCGAGCAGGCGGACCGACAGCGCGTTGCGGTTGTGCGGCGAGTCCAGCGTGATCGTGGCGACCCCGCCGCGCGTCTCGTGGTGGACCAGCGTGCTCATCGCGACTCCTCGATGACGGCGAGCACGGCGCCCGCCTCGACTTGGCGGCCAGGCGTCACGTTGAGCACGGAGACGACACCCGCCGCAGGAGCGGAGATCTGATGCTCCATCTTCATCGCCTCCAGTGTGAGGATCGGCTGCCCCGCCGTGACCGCCGCTCCCGATGTGACCTCGACGCGCAGAACGGTACCCGGCATGGGGGCGAGCAGAGAGCCCGGGGGGATCGACACGACCGGCTCCGGCAGCCTCGGGAGAGGCACGAGCCGTACCGAGCCGAGCGGCGAGTCCACATGGAGGGCGCCGCCCGTGCCGTCTCGCCCGGCGCCGTCGTACGCGGCGACGGCGAAGCGGCTCACGACGCCCGCCACGTCGAGGACGACCTCCCCAGGGCTCGCCGCGACCAGTGTCACCTGGTCGAAGCCCTCCGCCTCCAGCCCGTCGCGGGTGAGCCGGTAGGCGATCTCGACCCGGCCTCCGGGGGTCTCGAACGCGGTGCGTTGCGGCTGGGAGGGCACGTTGCGCCAGCCGCTCGGCAGCCCGCCCAGCACGCCGGCCTCCGCGCGGCGGGCGGCGGCGAGCGCCAGCGCGGCGGCGAGGGCGAGCAGCGGTACGGGTGAGGGGGCCGGGGTGGTGAGGTCGTACCGGTCGAGGAAGCCCGTGTGCGTGTCACCCGCCAGGAACGCCTCGTGCCGGAGCACGCTCACCAGCAGGTCGCGGTTGGTGGTGAGGCCGTGGACGCGCGCACGGGCGAGCGCGGTCGCGAGGCGTCGCGCCACCGCCGGTCGTCCGGGGCCGCAGGCGATGAGCTTGGCCAGCATCGGGTCGTAGTGCACGCCGATCTCCGACCCGCTCTCGACCCCCGAGTCCAGCCGCAGGCCGTACGCGGAGGCCCCGGACGGGCCCTCGCCCGGCCCCGGGAACGGCCCCCGGGTGCCCGGCACCTCGAAGCGGGCGTCCACACCGGGCACGTCGAACAGGTGCAGGGTGCCGTGCTGGGGGCGCCAGCCGTGGGCGGGGTCCTCGGCGTAGAGGCGGACCTCGATGGCGTGGCCGCGCGGCTCGGGCGGCTCGGCGGGCAGGCGGGCGCCCTCGGCGATCTCCAACTGGAGGCGGACCAGGTCGATCCCGTACACGCACTCGGTCACCGGATGCTCGACCTGGAGCCGCGTGTTCATCTCCAGGAACGCGACGGTGTCCCCCTTGACGAGGAACTCGACCGTGCCTGCCCCGACGTAGCCGATCGCCTTGGCGGCCCTGGCGGCGGCCTCGAACAGGATGCCGCGCGTGCCGGGGGAGACGCCGGGCGAGGGGGTCTCCTCGACGACCTTCTGGTGCCTGCGCTGGATCGAGCACTCGCGCTCGCCGAGCGTCCACACCGCGCCGTGCGTGTCCGCCAGGATCTGGACCTCGATATGCCGGGCGTCCTCCAGGAGAGGCTCCAGGAAGACGGTGCCGTCCCCGAACGCCGAGAGCGCCTCGCGCCGGGCCGCCGCCACGGCCTCGTCGAGCTCGGCGGGGTCGCGCACGATCCGCATCCCGCGTCCCCCGCCGCCCGCCGACGCCTTCACCAGCACCGGGAACGCGAGCTCCCCGGCTTCGGGGGACCCGGGGATCACCGACGCGAGCACGGGGACCCCGGCCCGGGCCATCAGGAGCTTGGCCTCGATCTTGGAGCCCATCGCGGTGACGGCCTCCGGGCTCGGGCCGATCCAGGTCAGGCCCGCGTCCAGCACCGCCCTGGCGAACGCGGCGTTCTCCGACAGGAACCCGTAGCCCGGGTGGACGGCGTCAGCCCCGGAGCTCAGCGCCGCCGCGACGATCGCCCCGGCGTCGAGGTAGGTGTCGGCGGGCCTGACCCCGCGCAGCCGTACGGCGTGGTCGGCCTCGGCGGCGTGCGGGGAGGCGGCGTCGGCGTCGGAGAACACCGCCACGGTCTCGACGCCGAGGTCACGGCAGGTGCGGAAGACCCGGCGGGCGATCTCGGCCCGGTTGGCCACCAGCAGTCGTCTGATCATGCGCTCACATCCGGAAGACGCCGAAACCGGCGGGGGCGGGGGCGTCGGGGGCGTTGCCGATGGCCGACAGGCACAGGCCGAGGACGGTGCGGGTGTCGCGCGGGTCGATCACCCCGTCGTCGTACAGGCGGCCGGACAGGAAGAAGGGCAGCGACTCGGACTCGATCTGGGCCTCGACCATCTGCCGCATCGCCGCGTCGGCCTCCTCGTCGTACACCTGGCCGCGCGCCTGCGCCGACGCGCGCCCGACGATCGACAGCACCCCCGCGAGCTGGGCCGGGCCCATGACCGCCGACTTCGCGCTCGGCCAGGAGAACAGGAAGCGCGGGTCGTACGCCCGCCCGCACATGCCGTAGTTCCCGGCCCCGTAGGAGGCGCCCATGACGACGGTGAGGTGGGGGACGGTGGAGTTGGACACCGCGTTGATCATCATGGCGCCGTGCTTGATGATGCCGCCCTGCTCGTAGTCCTTGCCGACCATGTAGCCGGTGGTGTTCTGCAGGAACACCAGGGGAGTGCGGGTCTGGTTCGCGAGCTGGATGAACTGCGCCGCCTTCTGGGCCTCCTCGCCGAACAGCACGCCGCGTGCGTTGGCCAGCACGCCGATCGGGTGCCCGTGCAGGGCGGCCCAGCCGGTCACCAGGCTCGCGCCGTACAGCGGCTTGAACTCGTCGAACTCGCTGCCGTCGACGACGCGGGCGATCACCTCGCGCGGGTCGAAGGGGATCTTGAGGTCCTCGGGGACGATGCCGAGAAGCTCCTCCTCGTCGTAGAGCGGGGCCCGCACGCCCGGCGGGCCGCCGTAGGGCACGGCTCCGGCCGGGCTCGGGCGGAGCCCACCCGCCTTGCGCCGGTTGAGGCGCCTGACGACGCGGCGGCCGATGCGGAGCGCGTCGTGCTCGTCCAGCGCCAGGTAGTCGGCGAGCCCGGACAGGCGGGCGTGCATCTCGGCGCCGCCGAGCGACTCGTCGTCGGACTCCTCGCCGGTGGCCATCTTGACCAGCGGGGGGCCGCCGAGGAAGACCTTGGCACGTTCCCTGACCATGACCACGTGGTCGCTCATGCCAGGGACGTACGCGCCGCCGGCCGTCGAGTTGCCGAACACCAGGGCGATGGTCGGGATCCCGGCGGCCGACAACCGGGTCAGATCACGAAATATACGGCCGCCCGGGATGAAGATCTCCTTCTGCGTCGGCAGGTCCGCGCCCCCCGACTCGACGAGGTTGATCAGCGGCAGCCGGTTCTCCAGCGCGATGTCCGACGCCCGCAGCGTCTTGCGCAGCGTCCACGGATTCGACGACCCGCCCCGTACGGTCGGGTCGCTGGCGACGATCACGCACTCGACGCCCTCCACCACCCCGATGCCGGTGACCACGCTCGCGCCCACCGGGAAGTCGGTCCCCCAGGCGGCGAGCGGGGAGAGCTCAAGGAACGGCGAGTCTGGGTCCACCAGGAGCTCCACGCGTTCCCTGGCGAGCAGCTTGCCGCGCCGGTGGTGGCGCTCGACGTACTTGGGGCCGCCGCCCGCCACCGCCTTGGCCTGCTCGGAGGCGAGATCGCGGAGCTTGGCGAGCATGGCGGCCCGCCTGGCCTGGAAGCCGGCGCTCGCGGTGTCGAGACGGCTGTCGATCACGCTTCACTCCCGTGGTTGCCGGTGGCCGTGGCCCAGAACGTAGTACACCGGGGGCGCCGGGTCGCTAGCCGCAGTGGGACCAGCCGCTCTTCCAGGTGGCCGTGCCGTAGCCCCCGCCCCAGATCACGCATGTCTTCGAGGCGGCCAGCCTGACCGGGCCCGCGTACTCGGCGTAGCCGCCGGTGTCGTTGCCCGAGGCGCCGCCCTTGACCTGTAGCACGGCGCTCATCCTGACCTTCTGCGGCACGACGTACTTCGAGAGCGTGACCACGCAGTTCTTGCCCGCCGCGCCGTTGTAGAGCAGGTACACGGTGGCGCCGCCGAGGGAGTGGGAGTCGACCGCCTTGTACCCCGAGCCGCACACCCCGGCCGGCGTGTTCGGGTTCGCCTTCCCCGGCGAGCTGGGCTTGGGGGTGGAGGTGGGCTGCTTGGTGGGGGTCGGGGTGGGCTTCTTGGTCGGCGAGGCGCTCGGCTTGGGGGTGGGCGTCGCCTTCGGCGTCGGCTTGACCGTCGGGGTGGGCGTCGGGGTGGGCGACGGCGCCCGCGTGGCCGGCCGGGGGGAGGGGGAGCGCCGAGCCGGGGACCGGCTGGTCCAGGCCCTCACCGAGGGCTTGCCCGTCGGGCTCGGTGACGGGGAGGGCGGCGCCTCGACGGCCGTCGCGTCCACCGACGGCGGGACCTGCGCCCGCACCGCGTTGGCCGTCCCGGTGCCGGGCGGCGCGCCGGTGGCCGTCCCATCGGCGGTGGAGCCGGACGAGGTCACCGACTGGGCCAGCACGACGGTGCCGGCGGTCAGGACCGCGGCGGCGACCGCGGCCATGACCGAGAGCATGACCGTCCGCTCGCCGAGCGACTTGCGCCGCGCCCGATCACCCGCAAGCTTAGGGGAACCGGTGACGCGACCCGCCCACAATCGGCGTCCAGGGCCAAGCCGCCCCTGGCGCGCGGTTCAAGG
>NZ_JBEZFH010000107.1:0-23843 GCF_040649355.1 Sphaerisporangium sp. NPDC049002
GCGGAGGATCGTTGCCCAGGACAGTCCCGCCTGAAATCCTTCGAGACTGACGCGCTCGTAGACGCCGCGTTCGTCCGTGACCGGCAAACGGCCGGGCCCGGGTCAGCTCGGCGTCGGCGGCGCGGGCGAACTCCGCCTCCGTCGCGGGCGCCCCGCGCAGCGCGGCCTCCGCCGCCTCGGCCCGCCACGGGACGTGCGCGACGCCCCCGAGGGCGACGCGGCAGTCGCGCACCACCCCGCCGGAGACCTCCAGCGCCGCCGCCACCGACACCACCGCGAACGAGAACGACGCCCGGTCGCGCACCTTGCGGTAGCGGGACCGGGCCGCGAACGGCAGCGCGGGCAGCTCCACCGCCGTGATCAGGTCGCCGGGTTCCAGCACGGTGTCACGCTCGGGCTCGTCGCCGGGAAGGCGGTGCAGGCCCGGCATCGGCACGCTCTTCGGACCTTCGCGGCCCTCCACGTGGACCACCGCGCCCAGCGCCGCCAGCGCGACCGCCATGTCCGAGGGGTGGGTGGCGACGCAGCTCTCGGAATGGCCGAGGATCGCCAGGTTGCGGTGGTCCCCCGCGCGGGCGGGGCAGCCCGAGCCGGGGCTCCGCTTGTTGCACGGCTTGGTGACGTCCTGGAAGTAGGAGCAGCGGGTGCGCTGGAGCAGGTTGCCGCCCACGGTCGCCATGTTGCGTATCTGCCCCGAGGCCCCCGACAGCACGGCCTGCGCGAGCATCGGGTAGCGCCGCCGTACCAGGGGGTGGGCGGCGAGGTCGCCGTTGCGGACCGCCGCCCCGACGCGCAGGCCGCCGCCGGGCGTCTCCTCGATCGCGTCGGCGGCGATGCGGGTGACGTCGACCAGTGCGCCGGGTGAGACGACACCGAGACGCATGAGATCGACCAGGTTCGTGCCCCCGCCGAGATACATGGAGTCCGCCCCGGCCGCGTCCACCGCCGCCCGCGCGGTGGAGGCGCGCTCGTAGGAGAAGGGCCTCACCCCGCCACCTCGCCGATGGCCGCGACGATGCCGGGGTAGGCGCCGCACCGGCACAGGTTGCCGCTCATCCGCTCGCGGATCTCGTCCTCGTCGAGCTTCACCGCCCCCTGGTCGGCGCCGAGGTCGGCGGTGACCGCGCTCGGCCACCCCTCGGCCGCCTCGGCCAGCATGCCGACCGCCGAGCAGAGCTGCCCCGGCGTGCAGTAGCCGCACTGCAGGGCGTCGTACTCGATGAACGCCTCCTGCAACGGGTGCGGCGTGCCGCCCTCGGCGAGCCCCTCGACGGTGGTGATGTCCCTGTCGTCCACGGTGACGGTGAGGGTCAGGCAGGACTTCACCCGCCTGCCGTCCACCAGCACCGTGCACGCGCCGCACTGCCCGTGGTCGCAGCCCTTCTTGGAACCGGTGAGGTCGAGGCGCTCCCGCAGCGTGTCCAGGAGCGTCTCCCGGTTGTCCACGGTGACGGGATGCCGCCCGCCGTTGACGGAAAGCCGGAGGTCGGCGGTGATCGGAGCCGGTGCGGCGTCCGGGGTCATGTCAGCTTCGCCCTTCACCCGCGCTTCCCTACCCCAGGTTCCACCCGCCCTATCTCACGAAACGTTCATCCCTGCCCCTTCGACCGGCAGGGTGCGGGCGCGTGGTACCACCTCGCCGGAATGGTTGTGGAAAGCGCAGGTTGGCACGGGGGCGTCGCCTGTTGTGAAATATGTTTGGCTGGATCAAATAGCGCGGCCGCGCCGCTCGATCGAGAAGGGCTTCCGGTGGGCACCTCGGAGCAGCAGGGCCGCGACGATCGCGACGACCGCGAGCGTCAGGACGCGGTCGGCGCCCGGATGCGCCGGTTCCGGAAGGAGCGCGGCCTCACCCTGCGCGGCCTGTCCACCCGTTCCGGGCTCTCGATCGGATTCCTCTCTCAGGTCGAGCGCGGCATCTCCTCCATCGGCCTGACCGCGCTGAACGGCGTGGCGGCGGCGCTCGACCGGAGCGTGGCGGAGTTCTTCGACGACGACCAGCAGGCGGACGGCGAGCGGGCGACGGTCGCCCGGCTACCGTCCCACTTCACGCTCACCCGCGCGGCGACGGCGGCCACCGAGTACGTGTCGGGCCAGCAGACCTACCGCATGCTGTCCGCCCGGGGGCCGAGCCTCGTGCTTGAACCGCTGCTCGTGCACATCGCCCCCGGCGGGCGCCGCGAGGACGCCTACGGCCACGCGGGCGAGGAGTTCGCGTTCGTCCTCGACGGCGAGCTCCTGTACGAGGTCGACGGCGTGGAGCACCGGCTGTACCCCGGCGACAGCGTCCACCTGCGCTCCACGGTGCCGCACGCCATGTACAACGACACCGACCGCGTCACCACCGTGGTGTCGGTGGTGACGCCCCGGCTGTTCTGACCCACCCGGGACGACGTTCGGTTACGTGGGACAGAACACCATGAACACCACCGCGTGGGCATTCGCAGAACGGGGCCGGGGCCGGCTCACATCACCGTGCGGGCCGACCACAGCTCGGGGAAGACGTCGCGGCTCAGGCTCCGCTCCAGCCAGCTCAGGCCGCTCGATCCGCCGGAGCCGGGCTTGGCCCCCATCGACCGGCGCACCGCCATGAGGTGCCGGTAGCGCCAGTCGGAGAATCGCTCGGAAAGGTCGGTCAGCGTCTCGCCCAGCGCCCACAGCTCGTCGCCCGGCCCGCGCCCGGCGTAGATCTCGACCCATGCCGCCTCCACGAGCGGGCTCGCGGCGTACTCCGCCACGGGATCCTCCACGGCCGGGATCGCGAACCCCCGCCTGGCGAGCAACGCCAGCACGCTGTCGTACAGGCTGGGGCGCTCCAGGGCCTCCAGAAGCTCGCGATAGACCTCTGGGCTGCGCCGATGCGGCCGGGTGAGCGGCTCGGACTTGTTCCCCAGCAGGAACTCCAGGTGCCGGTACATGGCCGACTGGAAGCCGGACGCCTCGCCGAGCGCGTCGCGGAACGCGTTGAACTGCTTCGGGGTCAGCCAGCTCAGCGCCCCCCAGGCCGCGTTCAGGGCCTCGAAGTACCGCACGCTCCGGGCGAGCACGGCGGTCGCCTCGACCACCTCGTCCGCGTCCAGCATCCGCTGCGCCAGCCGCCACTCCGACCGGATCAGCCCGAAGTAGAGCTCCATGACCTGAGTCGTCACCAGGAACGCGCGCTCCTCGGGCACGTCGGTGACCGGCCGCTGGAGCCCGTGCAGGACCTCCGCCGCCACGTAGTCGTCGTACGGGGTGCCGGACGCGAACTCCAGGGTGGGCGCGCCGTGCTCGGCCACCGCCCGGGAGCCACGCTGCCGCGCGCCCACCGCTCGTACCCGGGCACCTCCGGCCCGCCGTCTGCTCGTCATCGCATCCCCCTAGTTCACCTCCATGTTCACTTAGATAGAATTTTAGTGAAATGATGAGTCAGTGGCGATACGGCCGTTTCACTTTTGGAACGGAACGCGCAGGACGGTTTCGGTTTGCGGATGACGGAGCGTGACCGTGGACGCGATGGACTGGGCCCTTCTGGCCGAACTGCAGGCGGACGCGAGATTGTCCTACAGCGAGCTTTCCCGGCGGGTACACCTGTCGGCGCCCGCGGTCGCCGAGCGCGTGCGGCGGCTGGAGGAGACCGGGGTGATCACCGGCTACCACGCGCGGGTCGACCTCGCGCGGGCCGGGCGCAAGGTGAGCGCCCTGATCCGCATGTCGTGCTACGGCGTGCGCTGCGTGCTCAGGGACGAGAAGGCGCTGGCCTGGCCCGAGATCATCGAGGTGCACCGCGTCACCGGCGACACCTGCTGCCTGCTGCGCGTGGCCGCCACCTCGATGGGCGCCTTCGAGGAGCTGATCGACCGCCTGGCCCCCTACGGCCAGCCCTCCAGCATGATGATGCTCTCCAGCCCCATCCCCTGGCGCCCCCTCACCCCCGCCGACGACTGACGCGCGCTCGTCAGCCCGGACCGCTCGCGGGGGCACCGAGGCGACCGCCCATCTCGCGTGCGGTGGCCCGCCAGATCGGCGTGGCCGGATCGATCACGTCGAAGTGGTCGCCGGGGAGTTCCAGGTAGGACGCCTCCTGCCCCGCCGCCCGCGCGTACCTGCGGCTGGAGTCGAGCAGGTCGGGGTCGTCCGAGGAGCCCTGGACGACGAGCTGCGGCACCCCCAGCGGAAGCCGTTCCATCGGGCTGGACGCGGCGTACACCTCGGGGATCTCGGTGGCGGCGCCTCCCAGCGCGTCGGCGACGGCCCCCGCTCCGACGCGGCGCCGGTCCCCCTCCACCAGATCGAGCACCCCGGCCAGCGACACCGCGAGCGCCACCCGCGGCCCGCGTCCCGTGCCGCCCCCGCGTCCCGTGCCGGTCCCGCGCTGCGAGTCGGTCCCGCGCTGCGTGCCGGCCGCCGCTAGGAGCGCGAGCTGGCCGCCCGCCGAGTGGCCGACGACCGCGATCCTGCCGAGGTCCAGCGGGGCGTCGATCCCGCTCAGCGCCGCCACCCCCGCCGCCACGTCGCCGGTGGTGGCCTCCCAGCCGTGCGGGTCGGGGCGGCGGTACTCCAGGTTCCAGGAGGCGTAGCCCCGGTCGGCGAGGTCGATCGCGAGCCCGTCCATGAGGTCGGCCTCCCAGATCGACCGCCAGTAGCCGCCATGGACCAGGACCGCGACCGGCAGGGGCGTGCCGTCGGCCGAGGGCGGCAGCCGCAGCTCTCCCCACTGGTCGGCGTGCCCGCCGTACGGGACGCGGCGCGCGGGCCGCCGCAACCGGTGCACCGCGTGGCGGATGGCCCACGAGAGGCCGAAGACGCCGCGTCCCTGCAGGTGGGCGGCGCCTCCCGCCGCCGGGAGCGGGCCCACCCTGGCCAGATCGAGCCAGACCGTACGGGGGGAGAAGGCGTGGGCGGTTTCGACGAGCCGCCTGGCGGCAGGTTCGGGACCGGGCAGGGCGACGACGGCGCAGTCCTCCTCCGTGCCGTCGAGCGCGGCCCGCAGCGCGGCGACGTCGCCCGCGACCGTGAGGCGGCCCGGGACCCCGAGCCCGGCGGCCTCGGCCGCCGTCACCTCCTCCAGCAACCCCGCGTCCGCCACCAGACCGGGACCGGCCACGACGAGCACCCGCATGTCTCAGACCTCCACGTGCCGCGGTCGTCCGGTCGCCCGCGCCGCGCCGTACGGCCGCGGCTCCTGCGTACGGCCGGGCACGGATGAGGCGGCGCCGTAGGGCTGGGCGTCGTCCGAATGGTCCTCGACCTGCGCGGTCGTGCCGCCGGAGCGGTCGAGCATGGGAAGGACGGCGGCGCCGAGCAGTTCCACGCCCCGGTCGTCGTCGAGGCCGTGGGGGGTGCCGAACTCCACCCGACGCACGCCGGCGTCGATCAGCGTCTGCGCCTGCGCGGCCACCTGCTCGGGGGTGCCGGAGAACGCGAACAGGTCGAGCAGGTCGTCGGGGATCAGCCCTCCGGCGGCCCGGTGCCGCCCCGCGTCGACCAGCTCTCGCACCCGCGCGAGCAGGTCGGCCGGGATGTCGACGGTCGGGTCCAGCTCGGCCACGACCGCGAGGTACATGGCGACCTCGGTGCGCGCCCTCGCCCTGGCCGCCGGGCCGTCGGTGGCGACGACGGTTACCGCGCCGAGCACGACGCCGATGTCACCGGGGTCGCGCCCGGCCTCCTCGGCGCCGGCGCGGACCCGTTCGCGGATCACCGGCACCATCGCGGGGTTGGCGCTGCCGCCCACCTTGATCTCGTCGGCGACGCGCCCGGCCAGCGCCGCGCCCTTCGGCCCCCACGCGCCGAGCAGCAGCGGCGGGCGGGGCCGCTGGACGGCGTAGCGCAGCCGCGTGCCGGGCGCGAGGCGGAACACCTCCCCCTCATACCCCGCCAGGTCGCCGCCGAGCAGCCGGTAGACGACCTCCACCGCCTCCGCGAGCGCGGTGAGCGGCCGGGGCTGGGCGATGCCCACCTCGCCGAGCCACGTCCCCCGGGCGAGGCCGAGGTAGGCGCGGCCGTCCGAGGCCAGGTCCAGGGTCGCGAGCTGCCCGGCGATCTCGTACGGGGCGAGCGAGTAGGGGTTGAGGCACGCCGCGCCGAGCCGCACGCGTTCGGTCGCGGCGGCCATCTCCAGCAGCGGGAAGATCGGCGGCTGGTACATGAGGTCGCCGAACACGGTCAGCACGTCGAACCCGTGCCGTTCGGCCCGGCGCGCGAGCCGGGCGTAGTCGCCGGGCCGCTTGTCGCTCTGCAGGCCGAGCCCGATCTCGGCAACGTTCATCGGGATTCCTCCAAGACTTCCATGTAAAGCACGTCTTCATAGGTGGGGGCCGGGCCGTCATCCGTGAGGAGCACGGCGGTCCCCCAGGTCAGG
Source organism: Sphaerisporangium sp. NPDC049002 (assembly GCF_040649355.1). Classification (NCBI taxonomy): domain Bacteria; kingdom Bacillati; phylum Actinomycetota; class Actinomycetes; order Streptosporangiales; family Streptosporangiaceae; genus Sphaerisporangium; species Sphaerisporangium sp. NPDC049002. The sequence continues at coordinate 6,344 of NZ_JBEZFH010000107.1, forward strand.
TCAGGTCCGCGGAGTTCATCCGGCGGCGGCGGGTGCGCTCCACCCGCATCACCAGCCGCTCCTCCGGGTCGGGGCAGGCGAACAGCGAGTCCTGGGCGAGCCAGTCGCCCGCCGCGAGGTCGCGCTGCTTGGCCGCGAGGAACGGCAGCACCGCGGCGAGCGCGTACACGCAGAAATGCTCGCCGTCCGGCAGGCGCAGGTGCGCGCTCCGCTCCAGCTCGAAGCGGTCGCCGACCCGCATTCCGCAGACCGACCTGCCCTCGATCCGATCGACCACGACCCTCAGGTCGTACAACTCCATGTTCCCGGCCTCTTCGGGGACGGCCCGTTCGGTGCCACTCCGGGATTCACCGGCTCCGCCGGACTCCTGCGGCTCTCCGGGGCCGGCCCGCCGGCTTCCCGTCTCGGGTTCGGCGGGTCCCCTGCCGTCCCGGGCTTCCGGTTCTGACACGGTGAACCCCTCCTCTGGATCTTCCTGAGCGTGGTCCCGGCCGCCAGGCTCGCGCTTCACGAGGCCGGCCATCCGGCGAGGTCGTCGCGGACGATCTCGCCGCCCTGCATCACCCATCGGACCGCGCGGAAGGACGAAGTGGCGGCGAGCGGGTCGGCGTCCATCGCGATGAGGTCGGCGTACCGGCCGGCCTGGACGGTGCCGATGTCCGCGTCGGCGCCGAGCCAGCGGGCCGGGCCCAGCGTCCCCGCGTGAAGGGCGCCGGCCGGGCCGAGGCCAGCCTCCGACATGTACTCCAGCTCCCGCACCGTCGCGTTCGTCCCCTCGAACTGCCAGAAGGGCGGCATGTCGCTGCCGAGAAGCACCGGGACGCCCGCCTCAAGAGCCATGGCGTAGCTCTCCAGGTGCCGGGGGCCCGCGCCGAGAGACCGGCACTGCATCCACTCGGGCACCCCGAGCTCGTCGAAGAACTCCTTGCACCGCGTTACCAGCAGGGTGGGCACCAGGGCCGTGCCGCGCCCGGCCATCGCCGCCGCGACCTCGGGCGTGAGCTCGTAGCCGTGCTCGACGCAGTCGAGGCCCAGCTCCACGGCCTTGGCGATCACCTCGGCGGGGCCGGCGTGCGCGGTGACCTTGCGCCCCCACGCGTGCGCCGTGGCGAGCACGGCCTCCATCTCGTCGGCGAACAGCTGCGGGGTGTCGATCCGCTCGTGCTCGCCCGCGATCCCGCCCGAGATCATGACCTTAATGAGGTCGGCGCCCGCCTTGATCTGGGCGCGCACGCCCCGGCGGAACTCGCCGGGCCCGTCGCACTCCAGGGTGTCGGCGCCGTCGTGCCCGTGGCCTCCGGTGCAGACGAGGGCCCGTCCGGCCGTGAAGACACGGGGCCCCGGCACCCTGCCCGACTCGATCGCGCGCCGCAGCGCGAAGTCCGCGTGGTCCTTCTCGGCCACGCATCTCACCGTCGTGACCCCGCAGTGCAGGGTGCGGCGGGCGCCGTCCGCCATGTACAGGGCGAGGTCGTGCGGTCCCATGGCCCTGACGCTCTCACCGCCCTGGCCGGGCAGCGACAGCGACAGGTGGGTGTGCATGTTCACCAGGCCGGGTGTGACGTAGGCGCCGCCGAGGTCGACGCGCCTGACGTCCCCCGCCCGTTCGAGGAGCTCCTCGCGAGGCCCGGCGGCGGCGATGCGGTCGCCCTGGACCAGCACCGCCGCGTCATGGATCGGTCCGAGGCCATCGGCCGCCCTGCCGTCGACCACCGTGCAGTTGACGATGATCATGTCGCCCATCGGCCGGCCTCGATCCATGAGAGAACCCGAAGTTCATGAACAAGAGCGCGGCTTGTTCACCCGTAATATAGCCGTCCACACAGGATGTCCCACGCCACCCCCACCTCAGACGCTCCCCCTTGTTCACGAAATTTCACGAAATAGGCCATATGTCCGCTCGGGCGTGGGCGTGACGGCCCTCGCCGAGGACACGGCGGGCCGGCGGCGGCGCTCCGGCGGCCCAGACGACCTGGCCACCCGCGGCGCTCCGGCGGCCCGCACGACCGGTCAGCCGCAGCCCTCGAACTGCGGGACGGTGTAGCTGAGGGCCAGGCCGGACTTGGCGAACCACTTCTGCAGGAGCTTCTTGGCGGTCCCGTCCTGGTACATCTCGGTGATCGCCTTGTTGACCGCCTCGCAGCCGTCGACGTCCCCGGTGCGGATGCCCACGCCGTACCTCTCGTCGCTGAACGGCGCGTTGACGATCTTGGTACCGGAGGTGGCGAACCCCGCGAGGATCAGGTCGTCGGTCGAGACCGCGTCCACGGTGCCGGCCTTGAGGTCGCGGACGCACTCGCTGTACGACGCCGACGAGACCAGCGTGACGGGGATCTTCCGCTCCTCCTTCACCCGGCGCCAGGAGTTGGACCCGGTGACCTGGCAGAGCTTGCGGCCGCGCAGGTCGCGCACGTTGGTGACGCCGCTCTCCCCCGCGCGCACCAGCGTGTCCTGGTGGGCCACGTAGTACGGCCCGCCGAAGGACACCTTCGTCTTGCGTTCGGCCGTGATCGAGTAGGTGGCGACGACGAGGTCCGCCGTGCCGCCCCTGAGCATCTTCTCGCGCTCCGACGAGGGCGCCGCGACGAACGTGGCGGGCTTTCCGAGCTTGCGGGCGATGTAGGAGGCGACGTCGACGTCGAACCCGCTGAAGGTGCCGTCCTTCGCCTTGACCCCGAGCCCCGGCTGGTCGGGCTTCACGCCGATGACCAGCGAGTCCTTGTTGAGGATCGAGGCGCCGGCGCCGCAGGACGCGGCGAGCGGGATCGCGACCGCCGCGACCAGCGCCACGGCGGCGGCGCGCCGGGTATGACCTTCCCCGCGCCCCGCGCGGCGCTTCCGAGTGAGCGTGACCATCAAGACGTTCCCTTCAGCGGTACTCGGCGAGCCGGGGCCGGACACCGATGAGGATCAGCACGATGGCGGCCAGCGCCGCGGCCGGCGGCACCAGGTCCCACCCGCCGAGCGCGCCGTCGCCGTCGCGCACCGCGGAGTCGAACGCGTCGCGGTGCAGGGCCGTGAGCCGCACCAGGGCCTCGTCGTACGCGCCGAAGGCGGGTCCCATGGCGTCGTCGATCGCCTCGCGCCCCATCCCGCCCTCGGCCGACCGCCGTATCCGCCGGTCGTTCTGCTGGAACGCCTGGTAGCGCTTGAGCACCTCGCCGATGGCGTCGCGCTGGCCGGGCAGGGTGATGTGGGCGGCCTCCGAGCCGTAGAAACCGAGGAAGTCGGCCTTCCCGGGATAGGCGGCCACCCCGGCGTCCACGGCGGCGTAGTACTTGTCGAGGTTGCCGCCCGGGACGTACAGCACGGCCTGCGACTTGTCGAGGTACACCTGCTCGTAGGTGTCGGCGCGCTGCGGGTCGAGCAGGTACCTGCTCTCGTCGCCGTGCATGGTGTTGCCGATGGCGCGGGCCCGCGACAGCGCCAGCACCGAGTTGAAACCGTTCTCCTTGGCGTCGGTGAGCACGCCGCCCTCGTGGTGCAGGACGAGCACCGAAGCGAGCGTCAGCGCGCCGGTGACGAGCGTGGCGACCAGCAGCGGCAGGTTGAACGTCCGGCGGAACCTCCGGCTCAGGAAGACCTGCAGCACGACGAGCACGGCGAGCGCGAGCCCCCCGCCGAGGGCGACCCAGACGCGCCCCAACTGCACGGCGGACAGCTCGGCGAGGTAGGCGTGCCTGACGATGGTGCCGCTGTCGAGGGTCAGGTTGTACGCCTTGGGCAGCAGGTCGAGCCGCATCAGGTCGGTGGCCTGGCGGTAGACGTCGAGCACCGCCTGCGGGGGCGGCCCGGCCCCATGGCCCGACTGCTCGTCGAGCACCAGGGCGCGGGCGGCCAGCTGCTCGTACCGGCCGAGCCCGTCGAGCAGCGCCCGTACGGTCACCTGCTCGGTGGCGTCGCCGCTGGCAAGGTCGGCGGCCTGCAGCACGGCGCGGTCGGCCTGCGAGCGGCGCTCGTCGTAACGGTCGAGCGTGGCCTGGCGGCCCGGGCCGACCCCGGCGCTGCGGCCCGTGAGCAGCAGGTTGGCGACCTGGGCGTCCATGTCGCTCAACGCGAAGTACAGGTCGGCCGTGGCCACGACCTGCGGGCCCGCGGTGTGGCCGATGGCGTTCAGGCCGTCCTTGGCGTGCCCGATCGCGAGGGTCACCGTGGCGAACAGCAGCAGGACGGCCGCCACGGCGAGGGCCGCGAACAGGCGGATGCGCCCGGGGACCGTGCGCACCCTCCTGTCGCGGCGCGTGGGCGCGAAGCCCGGGGCGGGCGCGGGAGGCGCGGCGGGATCGGGGGCCACGACGGGAGCGGGGGCGGCGGACGCCGGAGCGGGAAGTGTCATCTCAGGCCTTCCGCACCGTGATGACGGTCCACGCGCCGACGTGCACGCGGTCGCCGTCGGCGAGGGGAACCGGGACGTTGACCTCCACGGCCTCGCCGTTCACCAGCGTTCCGTTGGCCGAGCCCGGGTCGACGAGCTGCCAGGTGCCCCCAGGCTGGGCGAGCAGCACGGCGTGCAGGTGCGAGACGCCGGGATCCTCCGGAGGCTCCGACAGGTCGATCTCCGGCACCATGGGCCGCGACTGCCTGCGCCTCCCGATGCGCATCTCCGCGCCGGTGAGGTGGACCAGCCGCTCCGGGCAGTACGGCGGGAACGCCACCCACGCCGCGTCGGGGCCGCCCTGCGCGATCATCGCGTCGTAGTAGGCGCGGTCGCCGGCGATCACCGCGACCCAGCCGCCCGCCGGGGCCTGCCCCGTGCCGCCCTGCGTCGCCTGAGAGGCGGGCTGGACGGGCGGCGCGGGCTGCCACGATCGCGGCGACTCGACGGGCTGGGCCGGCTGCCAGGACTGGCCGGGCCGCACCGGCTGCGCGGGCTGCCACGGCTGGGAGGGCGGGGCGGGCCGGGCGGAGGTCACCGGCTGAGAGGGGGGCGCGGCGGCGGGCTGGGATGTGCGGGCGCCGCCTCCGAGCACGAAGTCGTAGCCGCACGTCTCGCAGAAGCGGCCGCTGGGCGGCGCCCCGCAGTCGGGGCAAGCGCCGGGCTGCCCGCCGCCTCCCGGGGCACCGGGAGGCACGGCGGGACCGGCGGACGCCCCCGGTCCGGGCACGCCCTGGGCCGGGGTGCCCGACATCAGCGCGCCGCAGATGTCGCAGTATTCCTCGTCGGAGGAGTCGTGCCCTACGGGGCAGGTGGCCATCCTCAGTTCTCCGGGTCCTTGCGCAGGCGGACGGTACGGAAGGATCCCACGTCGAGCGCGATCTCGTCCGCCTTGTCGACGACGCGCTTCAGGCGGGCGGTTCCCGTCTCGGGATCGACGTCGATGACCTTCTCGATCAGCTTGGCGGTCGCCTCGTTGCCGGCCTCCTTGGCGATGCCGCGCGCCTTGCCCAGCCGCGCGGTCGCGGTCTCCTCGTCGCCGTCGTTGCGCGCCTGCAGGCCCTCCTGGATGAGCGAGGCCAGCTCCTGCTGCCCGGTGTAGTGGGCGACCCTGGGATTGATGCGGGTGGACTGGACGGGGTCGTCGCTCCACTGGGCGAGGATGTTGCCGCTGGCCAGCACCTGGCCGGTGCCGGGCAGCACCAGCTTCACCAGGCCCGCGCGCATCTCCTGGCCGACGTTGCCCGCCGGCACGCGCACGCTGACGTGGTACTCCCGCGACTCGCCGCCCCAGGCGCCCGTGGGGTAGTCGCCGGTCAGCGCGTCCACCTCGGTGCGGCGGCCGGTGAGGTCCTCCAGCGCCGGGGACACCTGCTTGACGAAGTTCAGCGTCGCCGCCCGGGGGGTCCACACGCGCAGCGCGACGTCGGCGACGGTCTTGCCCATCGACGCCTCGGTCATCGCCCGGAAGTCGGCCTCCAGTTCCTCTGGCCTGCGGATGTCCATCACGCTGCCGAGGAGGGTGGAGCCGATCCTGCGCACCTCGGCGACCACCCAGTCGGTGCCCACGCCGCGGCAGTCGCAGACGAACTTGCCGGAGGAGTAGGCGAGGTTGGCGTCGAACTCGGGGGCGGGCTCGTGCTCGTTCTTGCCGTCGGTCAGCAGGATGGCGTGCCTGATCGCGCCGGGGTGGTTCACCTGGTGGGCGCTGAACAGGTCGGCGGCGCGGCGCAGCCACCGTCCCATGGCGGTGCCGCCCTCGGCCCGCAGGCGGGAGATCGCGTCCTTGGCGGCGTGCCGGCTCTGAGCGTCCGCCGGGACGAGCCGCCCGCCGCCCGGGAAGATCACCTCGGCCTGGTGGTTCCCGGAGATCACCGCGAAGTGGACCCCGTCGCGGAGCGTGTCGACGGCGGCCTGGGCGGCCTTGCGGGCTTCGGCGATCTTGCCGTACGACATGGAGCCCGAGGTGTCGACGATGATCACCTCGGCCGCCTCGGCGACCGGGGCGCGTTCCATCGGACCGCTCGCCTCGACCGTGATGATCCCGTGGACCTCCTGGCTCCCCGCGGGCAGGTACTTGTTCTGGTCCACGCGAATGGTGAAGTCAGTCACTTCTCTCCTTCGGGAATGCCACCGTGGTGTCGGCCCGCTCCCCCTGTCCGAACGGGATGACCGCGACGGTGATGTTGTCGTGCCCGCCCGCCTCGTTCGCCAGCCGTACGAGCCGCCGCGCCGCCGCGAGAGGGGTTTCGTTCAACGCCGTGGCGGCCAGCGCCTCCGGCTCCGGGTAGTAGTTCCACAGGCCGTCGCTGCACAGCAGCACCACTCCAGGCCCGTCGGTGGTGAAGGTCCGGATGTGCGGCACGACCTCGCCCGCGTCGGCGCCGAGCCACGCGGTCAGCATGTGCGTGCCGGGGGTGGCGTCGTCGGTGGTGAGCAGCGCCGACTGCGAGCCGAGCCAGTACGCCCGGCTGTCGCCGACCCAGCCCACCGTGACGTGCCGCCCGGCGACCACCGCCGAGACGTAGGTGCAGGCGGGCGAGTCCTCGCCGGGCCTGGCCGAGAGGGCGACCGCGTCGGCCGCCAGGCGTACGGCCTCACGGGTGGCCGTCTCGGCGTCGTCGCCGTCGGCGAGCCTCTTGGCGAGGGTCGCCGCCGCGAGGTCGGCCGCGGCCTGGGACGCCTCGTCCGGGCGGGGGGAGGTCGACACCCCGTCGCAGACCACCGCCACGACCGACGCCGGCCCGACGGCGAGCAGGGCCATGGCGTCCTCGTTGCGGCTGTGCCGCAGGCCACGGTCGCTGACGCCCGCCGAGACCGGAAGCTCGATCTCGACGTGGTCGCGGCCCGTCGGCTGGAGCATGCCGCAGTTCTCGCAGTAGCCGTCCGCGCCCACGCTCGCCGACCCGCAGGCCGTGCAGGCCGCGCCTGCCGCCGAGGACAGGTCGTGACCGCACCCCTCGCAGAACGCCTCACCCGCGAGGACGCGCGTCCCGCACCGGGGACAGGAGCCGCTCACAGCATCGTCCTCGGGCGCACGGCGTTGGCCCGCCCGATGAGGGCGTGCCGGTCCTCGGTGGAGCCCGCCGACCTGGCGAGCGCGCGGTAGACCCGTTCCAGCTCGCCTCGCACGCCCCGCTCGTTCAGCGGGGTGCCGAGCAGCGTGCCGCCGCCGGACGCCGACTGGCCGGTGACGAACCTGGCGAGCGCGCTCTCAAGCACCTCCGAGGCGAGCCCGTCGCGGTCGCGGGAGTCCAGCTTGAGGTTCCGCAGCCGCTCGCCGGCGGCGACCAGCTCGGGCTCGGCCGGGGCCTGCCCCCGTACGGTCACCGCCACGGCGGCCACCTGGGCGGCGGTGCGGTGGATGGAGGTCGGGGGCACCTCGTCCAGGGCGTGGGTGGCTCCGGCGCGGTCGTGGGCGGCGAGCCGGATGCGCGCGAGGCCGAAGCAGGCGCTGACGAAGGAACGGTCGGTCTGCCAGACGGCCGCGTAGTGGCGGGCGGCCTCGGCGCTCGACCCGGCGGCCTCCAGCGCGAACGCGAGGGCCAGCCGGGGCGCGCTCTCGCCGGGGAACCAGGAGTAGAGCCCGTCGAAGTACCGCACGGCCAGGCCGGCGTCGCCCGAGGCCAGCTCGGCGACCCCCCGGTACCACCAGAGCCGCCAGTCGCCCGGCAGGTCGTTCCCCGCCGCCGCGTACAGGGCCTCGGGGACGGGGCGGCCCAGCTCGCTCAGCACCCTGATCAGCGCGAGCGAGGTCTCCGGGGTGGGAGGCGCCGACTCCAGCACGGCGATCAGCTCGTCGGGGTTGCCCGAGGTGAGGCCCGCGAGGAACCCCGCCGCGGGGTCGAGCGGGTCGACCAGGGGGACGGGCAGCGCGGACGCGGCGTCCAGCCGGGCGAGCGCCCCGAACACCTGGCCGGTGGTGGCCGGGGCCAGGTCGGTGCCCACGGCCGTGCGCTCGGGGCCGAACACGCCCGACTGGGCGCCGTGCGGGATGCCCTCTTCGGCGGCCCTGGTCTCCCTGAGCACGCCGACGAGCTGGTCGGACATCTCCCCGGCGTTCTGGAAGCGCCTGCCGGGGTCGGGGTCGGTCGCCCGGTGCAGGAACCGCTGGTAGGACTCGCGGGTGGGCCCCAGGTCGGGCAGCGGTGTGGTCGTGCCGCCGCTGGTGGGGCTGAACGGGTGGCTCAGCACGGCGAGCGTGCGGCCCACGGTGTACAGGTCGGAGGCCACCGAGGGGCCCTGGGACGCGATCTCCGGCGCCTGGTAGCCGACGGTCCCGTAGATCGCGCTGTCGGCGTCGTCCACGCGCCGCACGGCGCCGAGGTCGATGAGCTTGAGCTGCTCCTCCACCTGGATGACGTTGGCCGGCTTGAGGTCGCAGTAGAGCATGCCCCGGTCGTGCAGGTAGCCGAAGGCCCGGAGGATCTCCAGCCCGTAGGCGATGACCTGCGAAAGCGGGAGCGCCTCGCGGTTGTCGGTCTCCCTGAGCCGCTTGCGCAGCAGGTCCTGCAGGGGCTCGCCGCCGACGTACTCCATGACGATGTAGCCGACCATCGTCCCGGTGCCGGGATCGGGGTGGTTCACGAAGTTGAAGATCTTGACGATGTTCGGGTGGTCCATCGCCGTGAGGTGGCGCCGCTCGGCCTCGGCGGCGGCGAGCGCCTCCAGGTCACCGGTGTCGAGCAGGCCCTTCATGACGACCCAGCGGCCGTCGAGGTTGCGGTCGGCGGCCAGGTAGATCCAGCCGAGGCCTCCGTGGGCCAGGCAGCCCTTGACCTCGTACTGCCCGGCCACGAGGTCGCCGTCGCGGAGTTTCGGCGTGAACGAGAAACGCTGGCCGCAGTGCGGGCAGAACCCCTCGGGCCTGCCCGGCTGGCCGTCCCTGCGGCGGCCCACCGGCTTGCCGCAGTCGGGGTTGCCGCAGAAGCGCCGGTCCTCGGGCACCACGGGGTTGGCGAGCACGACCGCCGAAGGGTCCCGGTAGGGCACCGGGGGCACCTCGACCAGTCCCATGCCGAGCATGCCCCTGCGGGCCCGGGTGCTCGTGCGCCGGGAGCCGCCGCCGAAGCCGGTCGACGCCGCGCCGGACGAGCTGGTGGCGGCCGTGCCGGGGACGCCGATGGACGGCCTGGTCATCGAGCCCGGCGGCGGCCCGCCTGAGGCCGGCCCTCTCCCCGAGGGCCACGCGGTCGCGGGGCGTCCCGCGGCCGTACCGGAGGGCGGCGCGCCCTGGGAAGGCGCGACCACGCCGGAGGACGTCGAGGGCCACGCGGTCCCCGGACGGCCCGACGCGCCGACGCCGGGAGGGCCCAGCGGCGCGCCCTGCACGGCGGACGCGGGCCCGTTCGGCAGACCGCCGTTCCCCGGCCCCATGGAGGCCGGGGCGGGCTCGGGCGCGGGGGCCATGCCGCAGGTGTCGCAGTACCCGTCCACCACGGTCCCGGCGCATCCGGGTTGCGTGCACTTGGTCATCCGGCCGCTCCGATCCGAGTGATGGCCCGCTGGTACTCCGCGACCGCGACGGTGGCCCGCCGCAGGTCGCACGGCGCCGACCAGAGAAGGTCGCGCGCCGCTCCGTAGAGCCCGGCGAGCGTGACGTCCTCCGCGTGGCCGAGGCGCACGGCCTTCGCCTGGTAGGCGGAGAGCCGGCCGCGAAGCTCGTCACGGCGGCCGATCAGGCCGCCGATCGACTCGGCGACCCTGCCCGCCTGCGCGAGCGCCTCCTCGACGCCGCGTTCGAGACCGGTCAGCCGCTCGACCAGCTCCAGCCAGCGGCCCTCCACCGTGCCGAGCGCGCCGAGCCGGTCGCGCAGCGCGGGCGCCTGGTCGGGCAGCTCGGGAAGGACGGGCGAGGCGATCTTCTGGGTGACCAGGTCGCGGATCCGGCGCGCCTCGTCCTCCGCATCGGCGACGCGCGCGATGCGCTCGCCGAGCAGGCGTGCCCGTTCAGCGTACTCGTCGCGTACCCGCACGGCCTGCTCCAGCGCGGCGCGGCGGGCGGCCACGGCGGCGGCCGTCGCGTCCAGCTCGCCGCGGAGGGCGAGGGAGCCCAGGGGGTCGGTGGTGACCGCGGCGCGGAGGCGGACGGCCTCGGCGTCGAGGCGGTCGAGCGCGGGGTCGGGCGTGCCGAGCTCGCGCGCCAGGTCACCCGCCGCGCGGCGCCCGGCGTCGGTCTCGTCGAGCTTGGGGAGCAGCGTGCTCCAGGCGGCGTCCACGGCCCCGATCGTCTCGGCGACCTCGCGGTAGGCCTGGTCCATGCGGGCGAGGACGACGTCCAGGGTGATCCACTCGCCGACGGCCCGGAGCAGGGAGCGCTTCTCGACGGGCACGTCGTCGGGCTTGAGCTCCACCGAGGGGCCGGTGAGCAGTGTGGTCAGCGAGGCGGTGTCGGGCCTGCCGGCGGCCCTGAGCTCCTGGGCGCGGTCGAGCACCCGGCGATAGGTGTCGAAGAGCCACCACAGGGTGACCAGCCTGACCCGCGCCTGTTCCCAGCGCCGCCCGGTCTCGCCGGTGGGGGTCAGGCCCTTGAGCAGCTCGTGGCTCGGGTGGCCGTCGAGGTCGAGCAGGTCGCCGGCGATGCGGTCGCGCTCGTCCATGCGGCGGCGCAGGGCGTCGTCGATCGCCGCAAGGCTCATCGACGGGCCGGCTGCCCCACGCATGCCCAACGCTCCGCGCCTCCCCCGGTGTCGGACGGACTAGTCCATCTACATACACATTCTTTCCATAATTTGGAGGCGCGCGTGCGCCCGGGGGGGCCGCGTGGGCCGGTATTCGATCACATACCGGTCACATCGCCGTTACACAAGGGAGGCCGGCGGGGGGTGAGAGGCGTCTCCGCACGTCGCGCGGGCACCGAAGGAACGCGGGAAGCGCTGCGGATCAGCGCGCGACGAGCCAGTTCCAGATGCTCCTGACGACGTCGAAGCCCACGTCGGCGACGACGCCGAGCCGCCGCGTGACGGCCGCCTTGATGAGGTGCTCGATCGCGGCCTCGTCGCGGTACTGGACCGCGTAGTCGAGCCGCGTGAGGTACTCGGCGTCCTCCCGGCGCCTCGCCTCCACCGTCCGGAGGATCTCCTCGTCGTCGATCACGGCCGGTCTCCCGCACCCGGCGGGACGGCGGTTCCCGCGGGCCGCCGGCAGGCGGTCACAGGGGGAACCGGGCAAGGTCGAACGCCCTGACGCCGCGGACGCCGTCCCAGACCACGAAGTTGCCGTACTCCCGCATCGTGGAGACCGGCACGCCCGCCAGTTCGGCGGCGTCGTCCAGCACCCGCTGGAACCGGAAGACCGCGGTGGGCCCCAGCTTGTTGACCACGCTCACCATCAGCCGCGCGAGGTTGAAGCGGAACAGCGCCGAGCAGGGCAGGACGCGATGGTTGTCGCGCAGGCGGGAGAACACCGCGGCGTGCTCGGGATGGGCGGCGGAGTACCGCTCGCGCACCTGCTCGGTGAAATGGCCCCGATAGCGAACGGCGTGCCTGTCGAAGCTCAGCCGGTCGTCCGACACCGTGAACTCCCCGGTGTTGTACGTGCCGGCGCGCAGCAGGTCGCACCACGGCGCGACGACCGTCTCCTCGACGTGGGCGGCCCTGCGCTCCAGCCGGGCGGCCAGGGCCGGGCTGGGCACGAAGGAGCCGTGGGGCCCGCGCATGTCGAAGATCCACGGCGGCGGGGTCAGCGTGTCCGCCTTGGTGAGGACGAACGTCAGCTTGCTGACGACCTGGCGCCGCAGCTCCGGGTCCGCGTCCCGCAGGATCCGGTTCAGGCGGCGCGTCTCCTCGGCGGCCGACCCGCTGTCGGCGTGGACGGCCCAGATGACGACGTCGGACTCGGACAGCCTGTCCAGGTACATCGACCTGTACGCGAGGTCGGCGCCCGCCGACTCCCCAATTCCAGGCATATCCCAGAATGTCAGCGTATGGCCGGAATTGCCGGGAATAGAGATGACTCGCGGCTCACAGGTGGCCGGTTTCAGGTCTCCCACCGGCAACCGGGTGCCGAACAGGACATTGAGCAATGACGACTTTCCAACACCCGTTTGACCCATTATCGCTACACTTAAAGCCTTATTAGCCTCGGCGTCACGTTCCTGGCGTACGCTCTGCCTGACCTCTTCGAGCTGGCGCTCGTCGAGCGCGTCAACCGAAATTCGGTCGATCCTTGCCACGCGCTCACCCCACGTCATAGCGTTAACAAGTCTTTACGGCTGTTTTCTGCCACCGGCCCCATCGTGGCCATTGATCCTTGCGATGACCTTGCGGGGAAGGCCGTCGATTGCGAATCGCGAACCGATCCCGGCGGTGAACGTGGCGATATTCGATATCAGACTGCTCGGCGAGGTCTCGATCCTGGTGGACGGAGCGCCGAGGAAGCTCCTCCCGCAGACGGCCAAGGCCCTCGCCATGCTCGTCTCGGCCAGGAACCCGATCCCGCAGAGCACCCTGGCCGCCGCGCTCGGGCAGGGCCCTGACTGGCCGGTCGCCGACGTGGCGCCCCCGCTGTCGCGGTTGCGGCAGGCCCTCGCGGGCAGCGGGCTCGACATCCCTCCCGCCAAGTGGTCGCACGCCTACGAGCTGGTGGAGCGGCAGGAGGGTCACCTGGCGGCGACGCTGGACGCCTCCCGGTTCGAAAGGCGGCTGCGCGAGGGGCGCGAGCTGTACGACGAGGGCGACCTCACCGCGGCCATGGCGGCCCTGCGCGCGGCGGCGGGCGAGTGGAGGGGCGCTCCCTTCGCATCGCTGGCGGCCGGCTGGAGCCTGCCGTGGGTCTGCGAGACCTACCGCGCCAAGCTGGAGGAGCAGCGCAGGGAGCTCGTGCGGCTCGTCGCCAGGATCGCGCTCCAGCGGGGCCGCTACGAGGACGCGGGCTTCCTCGCCGAGGGCGTCGTCGGCGAGGGGCAGGACGACACCACCGCGGTGTGGCTGCTCCGCTTCCTCACCACCCTGCGCGAGGACGGCGGGGCCGCGGCCCGGCGCGTCGTCGAGCGGCGCCGCCTCCACTCGCGGGGCGACGAGGCCGTACGCCGCGCCGACGACCTGCTGGCCCTGCACGAGCACGGCTTCGACGTAGGGGCGCCGCTCGGCACGGGCGGTGAGCCTGAGGAGCAGGGCGGGCCCCCCGTCCTCGTCGGCCGCCGGCGGGAGACGCTGGAGCTCTCGCGCCTGATCGACCGGCTGGGCGGCGGCGACCCCGCGGCCCTCGCGGTGTGCGGCGTGGGCGGCATCGGCAAGACCCGCCCGCTGAGGGAGACAGCCCGCGTGGCCGCACGCACGCGGGTGCGCATGGTGACCGTCATGTGCAGGGAACTCGACGGCCTGCAACCGTGGCGCGATCTCTCCGGGGCGCTCTGGGCGCACCTGCGACGCGACCTGTCGAGCCCCGCCGAGCCGATCAGCACCCAGGAGCGGGACACCCTGGAGAAGCTGATGTCCGCGGGCGCGCTCGGCGGCTCCCCCGTCCGGCCCGGCCACGAGCGCGACCCGAGGGAGCTGACCTTCCTGCTGACGACCCTGCTGCGCCGGGCCGCCGGTGACGGCCTCCTGGTCGCCTTCGACAACGCGCACCTGCTCAGCCCGTACGCCGAGGAACTGCTCCAGCACGTGAGAAGGGGGCTCGGCCCCGCCCCCGTGGGCTTCGTCCTCGCCACCAGAGCGGAGGCCGCGCACTGGAAGGAGGCCATGGACACGGTCACCGTGTCCCCGCTGACCCTGGACGAGGTGGGGCAGTGGCTCGGCCAGGTATGGGGCAGGGAGCCGACGCCCGGCGAGACCAAGGAGGCCGCGCGGGCCACCGACGGCCTGCCGCTGGAGCTGTGCGACCTTTCCGAGCACGGCGAGCCGCGCTCCGCCCGCGCCGGGGCCGGTCCCGCCTTCCGCTGGCTCGCGGCCGCCGCGATCACCGCGCTGGGCCTGGACATCGACACCTCCCTGGTGGCGCGCATGCTGGATCTCCCACCCGGCGAGGCCGACCGCGACCAGGCGCTGGCCGCGGCGGGCAACGCCATCAAGGGCCACGACCGGGTGTGCTTTCCGCACGACCGCTCGCGCGAGGGCGTGCTGGACGACCTGAAGCGCGATCCCGCCCTGGCCAGGGACCTGCACCGCCGCGCCTTCGAGGCCCTGTCCGAGCGCACGACCACCCTGGGCTGGGTCGATCCCGCCCTGCCGGTGCGCATCGCCCAGCACGCGCGCGCCGCCGGGGCGGGCGTCCCGCAGGAGCGCGCCGCCGCGGCCTGCCTGGACGCGGCACGGGCCGAGCAGCGCGGGTTCGGCGTCGAGAGCGCGGTCGCCTGGGCGCACATCGGGCTCGGGCTCCGGTGCGACCCCGTCACCCGCGCCGGCCTGCTGATCACGCTGGGCGACGCGCTCAGCGACGGCGGCGACATGGACGAGGCGGGACGCCGCTACCTGTCCGCCTACCAGACCGCCGAGGGGCTGCCGAGACTCGCGGCGGCGGCGGCCATCCGGCTGGCCCGCAGGTGGTCCGCGCCCGGCCAGGTCGACCAGCAGCTCACCCACCTGCTCCAGGCCGGCATCGCGGGGCTCGGCGACGACTCCGGCGAGGAGGCCGTGGCGCTGCGCCTGCAACTGCAGGCCCACCTCGCCAAGAAGCAGACGATGGCGGTCGGCCAGAGCGCCGGCCCGGGCGGGCCGCCCCCGGAGGTGGAGCTCGCCCGCGCCACGCTGCGGGAGCTTCCTGTGGACGGCGACCCCCTCGTGCGCTGCGAGGTCCTCAACGAGTGCCGGTGGGCCCTGTTCGACCACGCCCGCCCGGGCGAGCTGCTCGACATCGCGGCGCGGCTCCACGACGCGGGGATCAAGGCGGGGTCTGCCTACTTCCAGAGCGAGGCCATGGTCGCCCTGGCCATCGACCAGCTCAGGCTCGGGATGCTCGGCGAGGCGCTCGGCACCGTCGACAGCCACCGCAGGCACGTCGCCCGCAACCCCCGCGTGCTCGGCCCCTGGCTCCAGAACACCCTGGACACGGTGATGGACCTGTGGAACGGCGACTTCCAGCGCGCCGAGGAGCGCCTCATGGGCGAGTCCCGGCGCATGGTCGACGAGCTGGCCGCCGGTCAGGCCGTCCCCGCGGAGACGCTCCAGCAGACGTGGATGGGGCAGTACTACTGGCTGCTCCACGAGCGGGGACGCATGAGCGAGCTGTTCGGGTCGGGGCTGGCCCGGCAGATCGAGCAGCACGGGTACTTCCCGATCTGGCGGGCCGCGCACGTGCTCGCCCTGTGCGAGGCCGCCCAGTACGACGAGGCCGCCGACCGGCTCGCGGCCATCGTGCGCGAGACGTCCGGCCTGGAGGCGCTGCCGCCCCACGGATGGACGGTGCCGACGCTCGCGGTCCTGGCCGAGGCGTGCTCCCTGATCGCCGAGGCCGGCGTCGAGGGAGCCGGGCTGGACGCCCACGTGCCTCTGCTGCGCGACCGGCTGGCCGCCTATCCCGAGGAGATCGTGCTCGCCGGGTGGCCGACCGCGCTGCTCGGGCCGACCGCGCGGTTCCGCGGGCTGCTGGCGATGACCGCCGGGGACGCGGCCGGGGCGCTGCGCTGCTACGAGGAGGCGACGCGCATGGTGTCCGCCGCGCCTCCGCACATGGCGAGGATCCAGCTCGACCGCGCCAAGGCCCTGCGGCTGCTCGACCCGGCCGACCCGGCCGGGGAGGCGACCCGCCTGCTGCACCGCTCGCTCCGCCTGGCCGACCGCCTGGGCATGGCGCGGGTGTCCGCCGAGGCCCGCTCGCTCCTGGTGTGACGACGCCCCCCTGTACGGACCTCACGCGGCGGGCGCCCGAAGGCCGCGTGGCGAAGGGTTCATCCTCAGGTTGGGGGATGACGGACCCACGGGGACGGCGAAGGATGGGGGACGGCAGTCGTCAGGGCACGCGTGTCGGAAGGAGCCGCGATGATCGCCATCGACATCCCCCTTTGGGCCGCGCGGCTACGGGCCTGGCGGCGGGGCAGGCTGTGGAGCCGTGAGGAGCTCGGGCGGCGCCTCGCGGCCGAGGCGGACGAGGACACCCGCGACCGCCTGCCCGCCGGACGGGGGCTCACGGAGACCGTGCGCTCCTGGGAGACCGGCGAGCGGCGCCCGGGCGAGCGTCACGCCGAGCTGCTCTGCCGCCTTTACGGCGCGGGCGAGGCGGACCTGTTCGGCGAGAGCGGGGAGCCCGCCGGCACGGCGCTCTGGCACCACCTGACGGGCGTCCCGCTGGTGCCGGGCCGGTTCACACCCGAGGAGGAGGAGCGGACCGGCCGGGCGATCGAGAACCCGGCACGGGCCGACCTCCAGACCGTGGCCTACCTCGAAGCCCTCCTGGACGCCTGTGCCCGGTCCTCCCGCCGCCCGGCCGACCTGGCCGACGTCCTGTCCCCGGTCTTCACCCTGATCGAGGGCTTCCACGGCGACGCCAGGCCGTCCGTGCGCCGGGCCCTGATCATGCTCTCGTCGGAGGACGCCGAGACGATCAGCCGCATGCGGTACGAGGCGGGCGACCTCGGCGAGGCCCTGCGGTGGTCCGACCGGGCCCGGCGCGCCGCCGGCCAGTCGGAGGACGAGCGGTTGGTGGCGTACACGCTGGCCGGCCGGGCCGGGCTGACAGGCCCGCGCAGCGATCCCGGCGAGGTGGTGGAGATCGCCGTCGCCGCCCGCGAACGCCCGATCAGGGAGCACGCGGCCCCTTCCCCGCGCCTTGCGGCGCTGACCCGCCTGCGCGAGGCACGGGGCCACGCCATGGCCGGGGAGGAGGACATGTGCCACCGCCGCCTGGAGGAGTCCGCCGAGCCGCCCGAGGCCGAGCCGGAGGAGCGTACGAGGTACACCTTCGGCTACTCCCCCTCGCTGCACGAGGTGCTGGCTGCTGAGTGCTTCCTCGACCTCGGCCACCTGGACGACGCGATCGAGATCCTGGAACGGGAGCTCGCCTCCGCCCAGACGAGCGCGGCGACCGCCTACGACCTGGCCCGCCTGGCCCACGCGTACGCCGACGCGCACGAGAGCGAACGCTGCGCGCAGGTCGCGCGCCGCGCCGGTCTGCCTCGCCAGATCGAGCGCGTGGCGATCCTGGACATCATCGGCGACCACCCGCTCGTGACGGCGACCAAGTCGATGA